>NZ_NOZF01000140.1:0-122937 GCF_002258565.1 Rhodococcus sp. 05-2254-6 | reverse complement strand
GGCTCCTGCGGTTCGCTCGAAGGGACGGATCAGCTCGTGGTCGCGGTAGCGATCGAGCAGTTCGGGTACGCGATCGATATCGCGCCTACTGCGGCGCTGGTCCACGGTCAGTACGAACATCGGACAAGGCTAAATCGTTGATGTGACCCAGTCAAGCTTCAAGGCTTGATTAGTCAGAATCAAGGTTCCCGGCCTGTCGACTGCCTGCGGGTGCGGGCTCGGATCGCGAACCGCGCGACAGACGCCAATCCACGACCAGCCCACTGAGGCCGATCGCGATACAGACTGCGGACAGCACCAGCAGCGCCGCAGTAGGCGCGATATCGATCGCGTACCCGAACTGCTCGATCGCTACCGCGACCACGAGCTGATCCGTCCCTTCGAGCGAACCGCAGGAGACGAAGTGCAAGCCGTCTGCGAGGAGGCCGCCATCGTAGTCTCGATCGCCCTCGAACTGGTATCCACCCCGCACTGGAGCGTGGGCATCGGCATCGGCTCCGTGGAACTTCCGCTGCCCGAGACCACGCGCGCCGGACGCGGACCGGCGTTCGAGGCAGCCCGAGACGCCGTGACCAGAGCCAAGAACGCACCGGCTGCACTCGCCGTCAGCGGCCCCTACGCCGCTGCCGCCGAGGATGCGGAGACCGCATCGACCCTGGTTGCGCTGCTCGTCGGCAGACGCTCGGACCAGGGCCGAGAAGCAGTCGAACTCATGGCTCGCGGGTTGTCGCAGACCGACGCGGCCGAACGACTGAAGATCAGCAAACAAGCCATGTCACAACGACTCTCGGTAGCCGGCTGGCACGTCGAGAACGCGGGCCGCACCCTGGCGACTCGCTTGCTCGACACCGCGAACACGACGGGAAGCCATCGGTCATGATCGTCGCCACCCTCGTGTTGCTGGCACTGACCGCAGTCGCCGCTACGGTCCCGGCCGGCACCGGAATTCGCCGATGGTTGCCCACCGCCGCCGCGTCGAGTCTGCTCGCGGCAGCGGCAGTCCTGGCCACTGTCGCCGGACCGGCCTACGGTCTCGGCCACGCCATCGGAGTGGTCCTGAGCGTCGTCGCTGCGGCCCTGGGTGGAACAGCGATGGTGCCCACTGTTTTTCGCGTCGCACGACGACGAAGCGACTCGACCGGAGAAGATCCGGTCGAGCCGCTTCGTGGTGGACTGACCATCGGCATCCTCGAACGCGTGGCCGTTGCCGTGTCGATTCTCGCCGGCTGGCCGGAAGGGATCGCCATCGTGCTGGCAGTCAAGGGACTCGCGCGCTATCCCGAACTGCGCGAATCCCATGCCTCCGAACAGTTCATCATCGGCACCTTCGCCAGCGTGCTGTGGGCCCTGGCCGCTGCCGGCGTCGGAACCGCCCTGATCAGCTGATCGAGGCAGACCCTCAGCGCTGTTCCGGCTCCGCCTCGGGCGACGCCGCCAGGGCACCGAGGTCCAACCCCTTGGACAGTTCGGGAGACGCAGCCAGCGACGTGTCGACCGGCTTGCGCGCCACTGCTTCTGCCGCCTTGACCGCCTCGGCGACCGCCGGATCGGTCTTGGTCTCGAACCATTCGGCGACCTCGTCGGAGTCGTCCTCCGGCTTGGGCTCGTTGCCCGCCGACTCGTTGGGCTCGTAGCGGAAGACACCGTCCTCCCCGGGCGCACCGAGTGTCTTGGCGAAGCCCTTGAGCGCATCGCCGAAATCGCTCGGAATCATCCACACCTTGTTCGCATCGCCCTGCGCCATCTGCGGCAGGGTCTGCATGTACTGGTACGCGAGCAACTCGGGGGTCGGCTTGCCGGCCTTGATGGCACCGAACACCTTCTCGATGGCCTTGGCCTGGCCTTGGGCCTCGAGATACTTCGCAGCTCGATCACCCTGCGCCCGCAGGATGCGGGACTGCCGCTCACCCTCGGCGGTGAGGATGGACGCTTGCTTGCCACCCTCGGCCGCGAGAATCCGACTCTGCTTGTCGCCCTCGGCGGTTTTGATCGCCGACTCACGATGGCCCTCGGCAGTGAGGATGGTCGCTCGCTTCTCGCGATCGGCCTTCATCTGCTTCTCCATCGATTCCTGGATCGAGGGCGGCGGATCGATGCTCTTGAGCTCCACTCGGGCCACTCGCAGACCCCAGCGGCCGGTCGCCTCGTCCAGCACGACGCGGAGTTGACCGTTGATCGAATCACGCGAGGTGAGCGTCTCCTCCAGCGTCATTCCGCCGACGACGTTACGCAGTGTGGTGGTCGTCAACTGCTCGACGCCGACGATGTAGTTGTTGATCTCGTACACGGCCGATTGCGGGTTCGTCACCTGGAAGTACACGACGGTGTCGATCGACACGGTCAGGTTGTCCTTGGTGATCACCGGCTGCGGGGGAAACGACACGACCCGCTCGCGCAGGTCGACCTTGGCGCGGATGCGGTCGACGAACGGCACGAGGAACGTGAGCTGTCCGGACACGGTGCGCGTGTAGCGGCCCAGCCGTTCGATGACGGCGGCCTCGGCTTGCGGGACGATCGAGATGGACTTGGCCATCAACACCGCAACGAACGCGACGATGACAGCCAGTGCGATGAGTGCTTCCACTGGCTACGGTCCCTTCCATACGACGGCGGTAGCGCCGTCAATTTCCATCACGGTCACGGTGGTGCCAGGGGCATAGACCTCGGTCTCGTCGAGAGGACGAGCCGTCCACACCTCACCACCGAGCTTGATCTGGCCTTCGTGGGCAGTGACCTGTTCGAGAACGACCGCACTCTTGCCGGTGAGCGCCGCCATGCCCATCGGGGTATCGGGCGGATTCGCGAAGCGCCGCAACAGAATCGGTCTCAACCCGAGCACCAACGCCAGTGACAGGACACCGAAGACGATCGCATCGGCCCACACCGGGAAATCCGTCAGAGCAGAGACACCGGCAGTACCGAGCGCACCGCCGGCAATCATCAGAAGAAAGAAGTCGCCCGTCAGTGCCTCGGCACCGGCGAGCACCACTGCCGCTATGAGCCAAATGATCGCTGCCACAGCCTCCATACAATCACGAATCGGACAATTGCCGGTGCGTTGCTGGACACAGCCCTACTCGGTCACGAAGTCGACCAATTGTTCGACGGCACCGATCAACGGTGCCTCGAGATCCCGAAAGCTCGACACCGACGAATACACCCGACGCCACCCCTCCCTGGGAGTACCCCACCCCAGCTCTCGGCAGATCCCGGTCTTCCAATCCTCGCCGCGCGGAATCTTCGGCCACGCAGCGATTCCCACGGCCGCCGGCTTCACCGCTTCCCAGACGTCGATGAACGGATGACCGGTGACCAACACGTGCTCACCCAGCGACCTCGTCAGCTTCGACTCCTTGGACCCGGTCACCAGATGATCCACCAGCACTCCGACGCGACGGCCGGGGCCAGGACCGAAATCGGCCAACCGCTCCCCCAGATTGTCCAGACCCTCCAGATGCTCGACGACCACGCCCTCCACCCGAAGATCGTGTCCCCACACACTTTCCACCAGGGCCGCGTCGTGCACGCCCTCGACCCAGATGCGGCTCGCCCGGGCGGTGCGCGCGCGCAGTCCCTCGACTTTGGTCGACCCGGACGCGGAGCGCGCCTGCTGCGGCGTTGCAGCGGCAGGCTTCGGACGCACCAGAGTCACCCGACGTCCGTCGATCAGGAATGCTGCCTCGCGCAGGGCGAACAGCCGCGTCGTCCGGGCACCGTCCTCGAGACGGACGAAATCTCCGTCGTAGGTGCGCTCGAAGCCGACCACGGCACCGCAGTACCCGGTACCGGCATCTTCGACGACCAATCCACGGTCGGCCGAGACCTCCGGTGCCGGAACCTTGCGCATGCGACTGTGCCCTCTGAGAATGTCTCCGCCGTACATGTCGTTCACGGCGACCAACGCTAGCGACACCGGCGTCTCCAGCACGGTTCGCCACGCCGACCTATGCTCGTGAGTCGTGTGTTCCTCTAGCGCAAGTCTCGCCCTGTGGGCCGGTTCCTGGCTGGCCGGTTCCAGCTCTCCCGACGACGTCATCGACGCGATGTCCGAGTGGGCTCCGATGCATCTCGTCGGCGCGGGTGATGTGGACGCTGCCACCGATTTCGGGCTGCAGTACCCCGGCTACGCCGAGGGAATAGCGGGCTTGCTGCATGCGATCAGAGCGGCTGCAACTGCGTCGACGCCGGCGGCCGGGGACGATCGGATCAAGCTCGTTCTGCCCGCGCCCGGTTCAGTGAGCGGCCTCCCCGCGAACACGGATTTCTCCCGAGCTGCTCTGAACACCGGTCAGGCGGTGGTGATCGGCACCTCGGGCAACCCCGGGATCGGGTTGGTGCCCGTCGTGGAGGGGCCGGATGTGTTGCGCTGGACGGTGTATTCGATCGTCGTCCCCGAGCACGCTCATCGGGATCGGGGGTTGGGCGAGGCCGAGTACGAGATGCGTGAGGCCGTGCGCGGTGCGGCCGATGCTCTCGCACAGATGCAGTCGCTACCCACCCGAACCCTCGACGCCGATCCGCGCACTCGTATCGCCGAGTTGATCGCCGACGCGGCGCGGCATCGCTACCCCGCAGACATGTCCGACAGGGCGTTCCGCGTCCTCGAATCGGCGGATCGGGTGGCCGCCATTCTGACGGTCGCGGCGGGATCGGCTACGTCGGAGGCACCGACCGCGTCGGCAGCTGCAGCACGGGAAGAACTCGTTCGACCGCTCTGGGCTGCGGTGCGCACCGCACGCACCATCGCTGTCGCAACGAGCATCGAAGCGGCGATGCATTCCGCCTGACACCGACGTCCGGACGCGGTGTCAGGCGGCAACGTTCACGACGTGGCAGCGGCGGGCCGGGAGGGCCTGGTGGGCTGTTCACAGCACCCGACGGCGCAGCGACTGCCGTCCAGTGTCGAGCCGTAGCCGGGCACACTGCCGAGACCGCGGCATCGGCCGCCGACTCGGTATTCGTCCACCAGCTCGCGGATCATCCGTGGGAAACGCGCGTCGGATCCGGGAGTGCCTGCGCGCGCGAAGGCCATACCGAGTTCGCGAGCCTTCTCCTCCGCTTCGGTGTCCAGATCCCACACGACCTCGAGATGGTCGGACACGAATCCGATCGGACACACGATCACGGCGTCCACGGACTTCTCCGACAGCGCTTCGAGGTGGTCGCAGATGTCGGGGTCGAGCCACGGCACCTGCGGGGGCCCGGAGCGGGACTGCCACACCAGGTCGTAGTCGTCGACGCCCGACGCGGCTGCAACGAGCCTCGAGGCCTCGGCCACCTGACGGCTGTAGAGGTGACCGCCGTCCTCGGGCGGGCCGGCGTTGGCGTCGGCGGCCGAGGGAATGGAGTGTGCGGTGAACACCAGACGCGCGCCGGCGCGGTGTTGCTCGGGCAGTGTGGCTCGCGCCGATGCGACGGCGTCGCTGAAGGCGTCGACCATCAGCGGGTGGTCGTAGTACTGCCGAATCTTGAGCAGATGCGGCGCATCGTCACCGACGGCGGCGCGGGCCCGGGCGATGTCCTCGTGGTACTGCCTGCATCCGGAGTATCCGCCCCACGCGGAGGTAGGAAACACGAGTGCGTTCCTGATTCCGTCCGACTTCATGGTCGCGACGGTGTCCTCGATCATCGGATGCCAGTTGCGGTTTCCGAAGTAGATCGGCAGATCCACTCCTGCGGAATCGAATTCGACACGGAGGGCGTCGATGATGTCTCGGTTGAGCCGGTTGATCGGCGAGACGCCCCCGAAGTGCATGTAATGCTCGACGACCGCGTCGAGCCGCTCGGGCGGCACTCCACGTCCGCGAGTGACGTTCTCCAGGAAAGGGCGTACGTCGGCGGGCTGTTCCGGCCCGCCGAACGAGAGCACCAACAATGCGTCGAAGTCTCCAGGGGTGGTCATGTGTCCATTGTGCCCCCGGCGCCGACCGGACCCGGTGGGGGTCCGATCGGCGATCGAAACCTCTCGGTGGGCGAAACCACGTGCGGTTCCGCCCACCGCGGTGTCACATGTTCTCGGGGAGGTACGTGTTGTGGCTGGCTCCACCGTCGACGTACACGATGGATCCGGTGGTGCCGGGCAGCCAATCGGACAGCAGCGCGACGATCGACTTCGCGACGACAGTGGGATCGTTGACGTCCCAACCGATGGGAGCGGCACCGTCCCAGTAGACGTTGAGCTGGTCCATCTTGGCGGCATCACCGGTCGCGGTACCCGCAATCGCCTTGGCGGCGAGAGTCCTGATAGGCCCTGCTGCAACAAGATTGGAGCGGATGCGCTTGGCTGCGCCCACTTCCCGTGCCACGTAACGGTTCACCGACTCGAGGGCAGCCTTCGCCACACCCATCCAGTTGTAGTACGGCATCGAGGTGCGCGGATCGAAGTCCATTCCGACGATGGAGCCACCCTCGTTCATGACCGGGAGCACGGCGCGCGCGAGCGACGCGTAACTCCACGCGGAGATCTCGAATGCCCTCGCGGCATCGGGCCCGGGCCCGTCCAGGAACGGCTTCGCATCGGGGCCCATGAGGGTGCGGGGCGCGAATGCGATCGAGTGCAGAACCCCGTCGATACCTTCCGGTGCCACTTCGCGTACGCGGTCGGCCAGCGCCGCGAGGTGCTCCTCGTTGGTGGCGTCGAGCTCGATCGCCGGGGGCACCTCCTTGGGCAGACGCTGCGCGATGCGGTCGATGAGTCGGAGTCGATCGAACCCGGTGATGATCACCTTGGCGCCCTGCTCCTGCGCCATGGCTGCAGCGTGAAACGCGATCGAGGCGTCGGTGATGATGCCGGTGATGAGAATGGTCTTGCCTTCGAGCAATCCGCCCATAGTGCTGTATTCCTTAATTCGGAGGTGTACGTCTGTCGAAATCGTTGTGCGAGTAGGACTTCAGTGCCCCATGCCCATACCACCGTCGACGGGAATGACCGCACCGGACACGTACGACGAGTCAGGTCCGGCAAGGAAGCTCACCACTGCCGCAACGTCCTCGGGCTGACCGAGACGCTGGAGGGGGATGTATTCCTTCGCCTTGCCGCGCAAGTCGTCCGAGAGCTCTGCCGTCATGTCGGTTTCGATGAAACCCGGGGACACGACGTTCGCCGTGATGGAACGCGAACCCAGTTCCCTCGTGATCGATCGAGCCATTCCGATGACGCCCGCCTTGGACGCTGCGTAGTTGATCTGCCCCGGTCCGCCGGCCATGGCCACGACAGAACTCAGGAAGATCATCCGACCCCAGCGCGCGCGCAACATGGCTCGGTTGGCGCGCTTGGCGACGCGGAAGGCTCCGGTCAGGTTCGCGTCGATCACACGCTGGAACTGGTCCTCGGTCATACGCATCAGCAGTGTGTCGTCGGTGATACCGGCGTTGGCCACGAGCACCTCGACCGGTCCCTGCTTCTCTTCGACCTCCTTGAAGGCCGCGTCCACCGAGGCGGAGTCGGTGACGTCGCAGACGACTCCGAACAGCCCGTCGGGAGCGCCGGAGCCACGGTGGGTGACGGCCACCTTGTGGCCGTCGGCTTGGAGTCGCTGGGCGATGGCAAGACCGATTCCCCGGTTACCTCCGGTGACGAGTACCGATCGCGCGATGAAGTCAGGTGTGGACATGCCTAGCAACCTATCTGTTCGTCCTGGAATGACAAAGCGAAACTTACTGGTGAGTAAGAACAACGATCACGGGAGACGTTGCCGCATCACCAATGCCGAACCGAGGCCAGCCGAGATGCACAGGACGCCGAGTATCAGCCACGGACGCGACGCGTCTCCGCGGGTGATCTCGAACCCGATCTGTTCCTCGAGGGTGTCGTAGACGTCTCTGAGATCCTCGAGCGACGACGCGGAGAAGAAGCTGCCGCCGGACAGATTCGCGATCTCCCGCAACGACGGATCGTCGACCGGTACGGGCACTCGTTCGACGCCGTTCTCGTCCTCGATTTCGACGGAGCCGTAGCTCGTGCCGAACGAGATGGTGGAGATGGGCACGTTCTTGTCCTTGGCGGCACGCGCTGCGGTGTACCCGCCGCGGGGGTCGTCGAGGTTCTGCGGAACGGTCTGCTTACCGTCCGAGAGCAGCACGATGCGCGCAGGCGGCGCCGCGTCGCCGCCGCCGAGTATCGCGCCGAGAGTGTCGATCGACTGGAGCGAGGTGAAGATCGACTCGCCGGTGGCCGTTCGTTCGCTGAGTTGCAACCTGTCGATGGCGGATTTGGTGGCTTCGCGGTTGGCCGTGGGCGAGACCAGGACGGACGCCGTTCCGGCGAACGCGACCAACCCGAGATTGATGCCGGGCGTCAGACCGTCGGCGAAGGATTTGGCTGCTTCCTGCGCGGCTGCCAACCGAGTCGGCTCCACGTCGGTGGCCTCCATCGACAGCGACACGTCGATGACGAGCATGACGGTCGCTCGGTTCCGTGGCACCCGCTGGTCCGCTGTGGGACCGGCCAACGCGACGGTCAGGAACATCAGGCCGACCAGAACCAGTGCCGTCGGCAGGTGTCGCAGTCGATTGGGCCGATCCGGCGCAACGGACTCGAGCAGTTCCATGTTGGAGAACCGCAGCACGTGCTTCTGCTTGCGCCGCTGGATCACGACGTAGCCGACCGTCAGTGCGATGACGACGAGGAGAAAGCCCAGCCACCACGGCGATGCGAAATCGGTCAGGCTCATCGCGGTGCCCGCGCAGTGTTGGTGAACCCGGACCCGATGGTGTGCCTGCGTGCGGTCACGAACCGAACGACGTCTGCGATCCAGTCACCGTCGGTGCGGAGCGTCAATCGGGGTGCACCGCACCGACGTAGCGCCTTCTCGACATCGTCGCGGTGTGCTGCAGCTGCGCGCGCGAAATCTGCACGCAGCCGAGGCGTGGTACTGAATTCGCGAGTGCGGCCGGATTCCGGATCGTGGAGAACCACGTCACCGACGTCGGGCAGTTCCAGATCACGTGGGTCGAGTACCTCGACGGCCAGCACGTCGTGTCGAGCGGAGATGGCCCGAAGCGAGCGCTCCCAATCGATCGGTCCGAGGAAGTCACTGATCACCACAGCCATCCCGCGGCGGCGTTCGGGCCGTCGCAGCGCTTCGATGGCAGCGCGCAGGTCACCGCGCACACCGTCGGCCGCAGCCGGCGTCGTGGCAATGGCACGGAGCATCGACTGAGTGTGCACGCGTCCGCCGCGTGCCGGAATGCGGTTGGTCTCGGAACCGGTGGCCACCACCGCGCCGATTCGATTACCGCCACCGCCGGACAGATGAGTGATGGCGGCCGAGGCCGCGACCGCGAGATCGCGCTTCTCGCACCCGGTGGTGCCGAAGTCGAGGCTGGCCGACAAGTCGACGACGAGCCAGGTCTCCAGCTCGCGGTCGGCCACGGACTGCCGCACGTGCGGATGCGTCGTACGCGCGGTGACCGACCAGTCCATCTGGCGGACGTCGTCGCCCGGCTGGTATTCCCTGGCGTCGCCCGGTTCCGAACCGGGACCGGGAATCAGCCCGAGATGATCGCCGTGCAGCACCCCGTCCAATCGGCGGCGGACGGTCAGCTCCAAGGTCCGCAGCGCGGCAGCCAGTTTCGGATCGCGGAGTTCACCCGATCGGAAGGACGGCGGCCGAGACACGACGGCACGGGATGCGGTCACGGAAGCGGTGTCGGATCCGCTCACTGCCCCGGCGTACCGATCGCCGATCCGTCACCCGACGGCTTCTGCAACGACGGTGCCGGCTGACCGTACTGACCGCCCTGTGGCTGGTGCTGGGGTCCGGGCTGCTGCGACGGAGGCATCTGACCCTGCGCGGGAAACTGCCCCGGAGCGGGAAACTGGCCGGGATGCTGACCCTGGCTCGGGTAGGGACCTTGTGGCTGACGTCCGTCGAAGTGCGGGGCGTCCGGACCGGCTCCGTTGCCCTGCGGCACCGGTACCGCCTGCGGTGACACCTGCGGCAACCCGACGGTCTGCAGCACCCGGGAGATGACCGTCTCCGGGGTCACCTCGTCGGCCAGAGCGTCGTAGGACAACACGAGACGGTGCCGGAGCACATCGGGGATGACCTCGAGAACGTCCTGGGGAACGACGTAGTCGCGACCACGGAGCAGAGCCAGTGCGCGGGAGGCGGCGATGATGCCGAGCGTCGCACGCGGCGATGCACCGTAGGCGATCCAGCTGGCCACGTCGTCCATGCCGAACTGCTCGGGAGTTCGAGTAGCAGAGATGACCCGGACCACGTAGTCGACGAGCGCATGGTGCACGAACACCGAGCTGGCCAGATTCTGCAGGCGAACCAACTCGACCGGGTCCAGGATCTGCTTGGGCTCGGGAGCCTTGATTCCCATGCGGTAGACGATCTCGCGCTCTTCCTCGACCGTCGGGTAGTCGACGACGATCTTGAACAGGAATCGGTCTCGCTGCGCTTCGGGAAGCGGGTACACACCTTCGTTCTCGATGGGGTTCTGCGTTGCCATCACCAGGAACGGATCCGGCATCGGGAACGTCTTGCCGCCGATGGTCACGTGTCGTTCTGCCATGACCTCGAGCAGAGCGGACTGAACCTTGGCCGGTGCACGGTTGATCTCGTCGGCCAGCACGAAGTTGGCCACGACGGGTCCGAGTTCGGTGTCGAACTCCTCACGACCCTGACGGTAGATTCGAGTGCCGACGAGGTCGGTGGGAACCAGGTCGGGTGTGAACTGAACTCGCGAGAACGAGCCACCGACCACGCGTGCGAACGTCTCGACGGCAAGGGTCTTCGCGACGCCGGGAACACCCTCGAGCAACACGTGTCCGCGGGCGAGCAACCCCACCAGAATGCGCTCGACCAGCCGATCCTGACCGACGATCACGCGCTTGACCTCGTACACGGCTTTCTCGAGAAGCTGGACGTCCTCGGCCAAGGCCGGACTGTCCACCCGCTTCGGCTCCACACCCGGTGGATTCGACGTCTCGGACTCGACTCGCGTCGACCCCTCGTCGTTCGAAATCCGGCCGTCACGTGATGTCACCAAGAATTCACCGCTTTCAGTCGATCGTCGTCGGGCACGTTTCATACCGCCGCAATCAACTATTCCAGGTGTTCGGCACGCGCGCCGAAAGGCACCCCCGACGCGCGCGCCGGATCCGGGCTCAGGACACCATGCGCACGGCGTACGGCGTCATTCCGCTGTATCGCACGTCGGACACCTTGACCACCGAACCCGACTGCGGAGCTTCGAGCATCTTGCCGTCGCCGAGGTAGAGCGCGACGTGTTGGCTGGCGTTGGGTCCGTAGAAGATCATGTCGCCCCGCTTCATCTCCGAGGACGGCACCTGCTTGCCCGCTGTGTACTGGTAACCGGTGTAGTGCGGCAACGAGATCCCCAGGCCCGCGAAGGCGTAGATCATCAGCCCCGAGCAATCGAAGCCGATCTTGTTGTAGTCGCCGTAGCTGTCCGCTACTCCGCCGTCCCTGATGCCCTTGGTCGGTCCGTTCTCGTCGCCGCCACCCCACGAGTACGGCACGCCGAGTTGACTCATGCCGCGGTCGATCGCCAACTCGACGGCTGCGCTTCCGGTCACCGACGGGGTCGTGGACGTCTTCGGTTTGGAGGGCGTCTTCGGCGTAGTGGGGGTGGGCGTGGTCGGGGTGGTCGCAGTGGAACTGTCCGAGTCGGTCGATGAGCTCGAATCCTCGTCCACGTCCACGTGTGAACGCTGGCCCTCGGCGATGGCCGCCGCACGTTGCTGCGCCGCCAGGTTGGCCGATACTCGCGCCGCTGCCTGCACGGCAGCTTCCTTCGCTGCAGCCGTGGCGGCGGCGATGGCCGCGTCCTCGGCCGCCTTCTGCGCCTCCCAGGTGCCGTACGCCGCTCGCTGATCCTGCAGACCGGCGACGTTGCTGCGGGCGGCATCGAGTTCGGCCTGCGCCGAGTCACGCTGCGATTCGATCGTGGCCTTCCGGTCGGCCTCTGCCTGCAGCGCTGCCTGCGCCTCTGCGATGGCCTGCTCGGCCTCGGCCTTCTTGGCCTCGGCCTCCGACGCGGCCGCGTCGGCCTGCTGCTTGGATTCACGGGCCGCCGAATCGCGGTTCGCCTGCTCGGTACGGGCCCGCTGCAACCCGTCGAGTACCGCGTTCTGGCTGTTGGAGAGCACCTTGAGGACCTGGGCCCGGTCCAGGACGTCGTCCGGTCCGCTGGATCCGAGGAACGACGCCATCGAGGCAACCCCGGAGCCCTGGGTGTAGCTGGATTTGGCGAACTCGTCGAACTTCTTCTGGGCTGCCTGGATCTGGGTGCCCGCATCGACGAGAGCTTGCTGCGCGGCACCGACGACGGCCGCAGCGACATCGGCCGCGTCACGCGCATTCTGCAGATCGACAAGGGCCTTGTTGACGCCTTCTCGCTTCGACGCCACCTCGTCGTCGAGTTGGGCGAGTTGCTGGTTGGCCGACGCGATCGCGTCGATCAGCTGGCCCACCTGGCCGAGGCTCGAATCGACGGCGCTGCCTGCGGCGGCGAGGTCGGTGTCCGAGGGGTTGGGCGGTGGCGGAGGTACCGCGGCGGCAACCCCGGGAAGGGTCGCCGTCAACGCGAGAACGAGGCCTGCGCCCACCAGCACGAATCGGGTACGGACGAGTGCACGGCGGTGAGTTCCGCGGACTTGACGTCGGCTCACAAATGTCTCCCTCGGGTCCGGCACTCACTCGGGTTCGCGTCGAACCGTCGTGCCGTCGAGGTGCTCTCCGTCCTCCACCCCGATCGCAGGTGACGGTGAGCGTTCTCGCCGGGCAGGAAAGAAACACGCAGCGATACGACAGGTGCGAACCACGTCAGTCACACCCGAAGCAGTGGCCTCCCGAGTTCCCCACGGATGACAACCGCCTTCTGCGACACTCCTTCCCCAGCAGTGCCAATGGCACCGTACGACACTTCGCACCCTAAGGAAACTCCAGTCACAAATGACACATTGGTAATTCCACCAGGCACAACGCCGTGAACTCGGGGTTTACCGGAAACAATTTTTCCGACTTTTTCGGACGACCTCGCGGCCACGATCGCGACCGGGTCCGACAGTGCGGGTGTCGGTCACTCGAACGACACGCGGAGGAGAGTGCTCAGTCGCTGACGGGCTCGCTGTGAGCGTGATCCTTCGACTCCGAACGAGAGCGGTATCTGCGGACCTTGACGGCAGCGGTCAGGGTCGCGACCGCGGCGACGACGACGACCAGTCCGCCGGTGAGCAGGCCCCACGGCGTCTGGTCCTCGACGAGGGTGTCGACGAAGTTGTCCGCGGCGACGACGTGGTTGCCGGTGTAGGTACGGTCCTGGCCTGCTTCGAGGGTCACCCGACTGATCGAGTCGCTGAACGAGCCCACCTGACCGGGACTGAGCACGAGAACCGTGCCGCCCTCGCGCGCTCCGACCGCGGTCGCGAGGTCTCGAAGTTGCGAGTCGTGGCGAGGTTCGGTCGGCACGATCACGATGCTCAGGTCGATGCCGTGGTCCTCGGCGCGCGCGACGGCCGCAGACAACCCTGCTTCTTCGTCGGCGGGGGCACTGACACCGGACTCGCGGACCGTGGCGACGATGCTGTCGACGTCCAGACCTGCCGGTATGTCGGTGGCAAGTGGGGAAACGGCGTGAATCGGCTCAGGCATCTCTCGTCCAGTCGGTAGGAACCAGTCGGATCGAACCCTACGTCACCTCCGTGCCCGTACCTGGTAGGCCCGCAGGTCCGACGCAACTACTGAGGTCGCCCTTCATTGCGCAGCCGGGAGCACTACGTGAGGATCGTCCTGTGGATCGGTCTCGCGACACCCACCGAGGACCGGACCGCAGGTTTTCACAGGACAAGCGTACTGTTAGACTTCCATCGAGACACCGACTGTGCGTCCGCCTCGAACTCTCGTTACCGAGATTCGAGGCCGAGGCCCGCAGCCGGAGCCTCGCTTCAACCGTCGACACAGCCCCGTCGGCGGTGTGCCTCATAGACGAGTGGAGCTGAAGTGACCGCAAGTAAAGATTCATTCGGTGCAAAGGGCACCCTCGAAGTCGGCGAGAACTCGTACGAGATCTTCCGACTGTCGGCTTTGCCCGGTGCCGAGAAGTTGCCCTACGCACTGAAGGTCCTCGCGGAGAACCTCCTTCGCACCGAGGACGGTGCGAACATCACCGCCGACCACATTCGTTCGATTGCCTCGTGGGATCCGTCCGCAGAGCCGAGCTTCGAAATCCAGTTCACCCCTGCACGCGTCATCATGCAGGACTTCACCGGTGTTCCGTGCATCGTCGACCTCGCCACCATGCGTGAAGCCGTCACCACCCTGGGCGGCGACCCCAACAAGGTCAACCCCCTCTCCCCCGCCGACATGGTCATCGACCACTCGGTCATCCTCGACGTCTTCGGCCGCGCCGATGCTCTCGAGCGCAACGTCGACCTCGAGTACGAGCGCAACGGTGAGCGCTACCAGTTCCTGCGTTGGGGACAGGGCGCATTCGACGACTTCAAGGTCGTCCCCCCGGGCATGGGCATCGTGCACCAGGTCAACATCGAGTACCTCGCACCGACGATCATGACCCGCAAGGGCCAGGCCTACCCCGACACCTGTGTCGGCACCGACTCGCACACCACGATGGTCAACGGCCTCGGCGTGTTGGGCTGGGGCGTCGGCGGCATCGAGGCAGAGGCGGCCATGCTCGGCCAGCCCGTCTCGATGCTCATCCCCCGCGTCGTCGGCTTCAAGCTCTCCGGTGAGATCCAGCCCGGCGTCACCGCGACCGACGTGGTGCTGACCGCAACCGAGATGCTGCGCAAGCACGGCGTCGTCGGCAAGTTCGTGGAGTTCTACGGCGAAGGCGTGGCCGAGGTTCCGCTGGCGAACCGCGCCACCCTGGGCAACATGAGCCCCGAGTTCGGTTCCACCGCAGCGATCTTCCCGATCGACGAGGAAACCATCAACTACCTGCGCCTGACCGGCCGCAGCGACGAGCAGCTCGCTCTCGTCGAGGCGTACGCCAAGGAACAGGGCATGTGGCACGACCCGAAGAACGAGGCCGTGTACTCCGAGTACATCGAGCTCGACCTCAACACGGTCGTTCCGTCCATCGCAGGCCCGAAGCGCCCGCAGGACCGAATCCTGTTGTCCGAGTCCAAGGTTGCGTTCCGCAAGGACATCCACAACTACGTCGAGGAGAACCACCCCAAGCACGAGGGTGACAGCAAGCTCGACGAGGCCCTCGACGAATCCTTCCCGGCCAGCGACTCCGCGTCGCTGAGCTTCGCCGAAGAGGATTCCGTCGACGTGCGTTCTGCCGCATACGGTTCCGAGGGTCGCCCGAGCAAGCCGGTTCGCGTCACCACCGACGAGGCAGGCGAATTCGTGCTCGATCACGGCGCCGTCGTGGTCGCGGGCATCACCTCCTGCACCAACACCTCGAACCCGTCGGTCATGCTCGGCGCAGCACTGCTCGCCCGCAACGCCGTCGAGAAGGGCCTGTCCACCAAGCCCTGGGTCAAGACCAACATGGCACCCGGCTCGCAGGTCGTCACCGACTACTACGAGAAGGCCGGCCTCTGGCCGTACCTCGAGAAGCTCGGCTACTACCTCGGCGGTTACGGCTGCACCACGTGCATCGGCAACACCGGTCCCTTGCTCGAGCCGATCTCGAAGGCGATCAACGACAACGACCTCTCGGTCACCGCTGTGCTGTCGGGTAACCGCAACTTCGAGGGCCGCATCTCCCCCGACGTCAAGATGAACTACCTGGCCTCACCGCCGCTGGTCATCGCGTACGGCCTCGCGGGCACGATGGACTTCGACTTCGAGACCGACGCCCTCGGTGAGGATCACGAGGGCAACCCGGTGTTCCTGAAGGACATCTGGCCGTCCACGCAGGAGATCGAAGAGACCATCCAGTCCTCGATCAGCCGGGACATGTTCACCAAGTCCTACGACACCATCTTCGCCGGCGACAGCCGCTGGCAGAACCTCTCCACCCCCGAGGGCGACACGTTCGAGTGGGATCCCAACTCCACGTACGTGCGCAAGCCTCCGTACTTCGACGGCATGACGATGGATCCGGCTCCGGTCGAGGACATCAAGGGCGCACGCGTGCTGGCCCTGCTCGGCGATTCGGTCACCACCGACCACATCAGCCCGGCAGGCCCCATCAAGGCAGGCACGCCTGCCGCGCAGTACCTCGATTCGCACGGTGTCGAGCGCAAGGACTACAACTCGCTCGGTTCGCGTCGTGGAAACCACGAGGTCATGATTCGCGGAACGTTCGCGAACATTCGCCTGAAGAACCAGCTCCTCGACGACGTCTCGGGCGGCTACACCCGTGACTTCACGCAGGACGGTGGACCGCAGTCCTTCATCTACGACGCATCGCAGAACTACCAGAAGGCCGGCATCCCGCTGGTCGTGCTGGGCGGCAAGGAGTACGGCAGCGGCTCCTCGCGCGACTGGGCGGCCAAGGGCACATCGCTCCTCGGCGTCAAGGCCGTCATCACCGAGTCGTTCGAGCGCATCCACCGCTCCAACCTCATCGGCATGGGCGTCGTTCCCCTGCAGTTCCCGGCCGGTGAGAGCGCAGCGTCGCTCAAGCTGGACGGCACCGAGACGTTCGACATCGTCGGCGTCGCGAAGCTGAACGAAGGCACCACCCCGAAGACGATGACCGTCATCGCCACCAAGGAAGACGGCTCCAAGGTCGAATTCGAGGCTGTGGTTCGCATCGACACCCCGGGTGAAGCGGACTACTACCGCAACGGCGGCATCCTGCAGTACGTGCTGCGCAACATGATCAGAGGCTGAGTGCGCGTCGTCTGACGTATGCCTCGAACGGCGATGGGCCCGGAACCGACAACGTGTTTCCGGGCCCATCGCCGTATCGGTCGAGGCCCTCATCGAAAGTAGGAAACCCACACGTGCCCAAGGTCAGCGAAGACCACCTGGCCGCCCGTCGAAGCGAAATTCTCGACGGCGCGCGCAAGTGCTTCGGCGAGTTCGGTTACGAGGGCGCGACGGTACGGCGCCTGGAAGAGGCCACCGGCCTGTCGCGCGGAGCCATCTTCCACCACTTCAAGGACAAGGACGGTCTCTTCCTCGCGCTGGCGCAGGAAGATGCCCGACGCATGGCAGAGGTCGCGTCCACCCAGGGTCTGGTGCAGGTGATGCGAGACATGTTGGCGCAACCCGAACAATTCGAGTGGCTCGGAACGCGGCTCGAGATCACCCGACGACTACGCACGGACGCGGACTTCCGGAGCAGCTGGGCCGAACGGTCTGCAGAGCTCACCGACGCGACACTGGGGCGACTCGAGCGTCAGAAGACCGCAGGAAGACTGCGCGACGACATTCCCAACGACGTTCTCGCCGACTACCTGGATCTCGTGTTGGACGGCTTGGTGGCGCGCATCGCGTCGGGTCACGGCAGGTCCAACCTCTCGGCGATCCTGGACCTTGTCGAGGAATCGGTTCGCAGGCAAGACCGGTCGGAATGACCCCGGCGAGCGGGTCAGGCCAGCTGGATCAGTTCCAGGTACTCCTGCGACCAGTGGTCCTCGGTACCGTCGGGAAGCAGAATCACCCGCTCGGGTGAGAGCGCTTCGGCGGCACCGGGATCGTGCGTGACCAGCACGACGGCACCCTTGTAGCTGCGGAGCGCGTCGAGGACCTGCTCGCGTGAGATCGGGTCGAGGTTGTTGGTCGGTTCATCGAGCAGCAGCACGTTCGCCGCCGAGGACACCAATCCGGCGAGTGCCAGGCGGGTCTTCTCACCGCCCGACAGTGTCCCTGCAGGCTGGTCGAGCTGGGGTCCGGTGAACATGAAGGCTCCCAGCAGCGACCGCAGTTCCTGCTCGCCGGTGTCCGGTGCCGCGTGCCGGATGTTCTCCCAGACCGACGCGTGATCGTCGAGGGTGTCGTGCTCCTGTGCGAAGTATCCGACGCGCATGCCGTGGCCGGGTTCGATCTCGCCGGTGTCGGCCTTCTCGGTTCCGGCGAGGATTCGCAGCAGCGTCGTCTTGCCTGCACCGTTGAGCCCGAGCACCACTACACGGCTGCCTCGGTCGATGGCCAGGTCGACGCCCGCGAAGATTTCCAGCGATCCGTACATCTTGGTGAGGTTCTTCGCCATCAGCGGCGTCTTGCCGCACGGTGCGGGCTCGGGGAAACGGATGTGCGCCACCTTGTCGGACACCCGCTCGGCGTCGAGGTTGGCGAGCAGCTTGTCCGCGCGCTTTGCCATGTTCTGTGCCGCAACGGCTTTCGTTGCCTTGGCCCCCATCTTGGCGGCCTGCACTCGCAGTGCGCCGGCCTTCTTCTCCGCGTTGGCGCGCTCACGGCGGCGACGTTGCTCGTCCGTGGCGCGGGCGTCGAGGTACTTCTTCCAGTTCATGTTGTAGATGTCGGCTTCGCCGCGCACTGCGTCGAGGAACCACACCCGGTTCACCACGTCTCCGAGCAGTTCGACATCGTGACTGATCACGATGAGTCCGCCCTCGTGGCTCTGCAGGAATCCGCGCAACCAGGTGATGGAATCGGCGTCGAGGTGGTTGGTGGGCTCGTCGAGCAGCAATGTGGTGTTCGAGCGTCCGCCACTGCCGTCGGACGCGGCGAACAGAATTCGAGCCAGTTCGACGCGTCGGCGCTGACCACCGGAGAGGGTCCGCAGCGGTTGACCGAGGATGCGGTCGGCCAGACCGAGGCTGTTGCAGATTCGGGCCGCCTCGCTCTCGGCCTCGTAGCCGCCGAGGGATGCGAACCGCTCTTCGAGTTCGCCGTACTTGCGCACGGCCTTGTCGAGCAGCGCCTCGTCTGCGACCTCGGCCATCAGTGCCTGCTGCTTCTCCATGCTGTGCAGGAGGGTGTCCAGGCCCCGGGCCGAGAGCACTCGATCCTTGGCCAGCACGTCGAGGTCGCCCTCTTTGGGATCCTGCGGAAGGTAGCCGAGCTCTCCGGTACGCACGACCTCGCCCGCGTACGGCTCACCCTCACCTGCCAGGATGCGCAGCGTGGTGGTCTTGCCTGCACCGTTGCGGCCCACCAACCCGATGCGGTCGCCTGCCTGTACGCGGAGCGCGGGCCCCTCGGTGGACAGAAGGGTCCGCACACCGGCACGAACTTCCAGGTCGGTGGCGGTGATCACGCGTGCGCTCCTAGCGTTTGCCGAACAAGACCGTTGCCCGTCGACCGACGGGCGAACTCAGGTGTGCCGTCGAACGGCACAGCAAACCCCCATTTTAGCTCAGCATTCACGTGCCCTCACCCAGGAACGACGGTGACACCGGTAACGTCTGATCGATGACCGACGCCCCCGAAACCGTCAGCCCGTCCAGCGCGCCGATCCCCGACCTGGCCGGGCGCACCGCACTCGTCACCGGCGGCAGCCGAGGCATCGGCAAGGCCATCGCCGCGGAACTGCTCGCTCGCGGCGCGAACGTCGCCATCACCGCCCGCAAGCGCGAACCACTCGTTGCGGCGGCAGCAGAGCTCGGCGATTCCGTGCTCGCGATCGACGGCAACGCAGGCGACCCGGAGCACCGACGCACCGCGGTGGCGAGCACGGTGGAGACCTTCGGTTCGCTGGACATCCTGGTCAACAACACCGGTATCAATCCCGTCTACGGTTCGCTGATGGATGCCGACCTGGCGGGCGTGAGCAAGATCTTCGACACGAACGTGGTGGGGACTCTCGGCTTCGTCCAGCAGGCCTTCCATGCCTGGATGGGCGAGCACGGCGGCGCGGTCGTCAACATCGCGAGCGTGGCCGGCATCCGCTCGACCGGGGTGATCGCCGCGTACGGCGCATCCAAGGCCGCTCTGATCCGCCTCACCGAGGAGCTCGCCTGGCAGCTCGGTCCGAAAATTCGCGTCAATGCCGTGGCACCGGGCGTGGTGAAGACCAAATTCGCCGAGGCCCTCGTCGCCAACGGAGAAGACGCGGCAGCGGCCGGCTACCCGATGAAGCGCCTGGGAAATCCGGAGGATGTCGCTGCGTTGGTGGCCTTCCTGGTCTCGGACGCGTCGTCCTGGATCACCGGCGAGACCGTGCGCGTGGACGGTGGTTTGCTCGCCACCGGCGGAATGTGAACGATTTCTCGGCCGACGTCGCGGTCGTCGGCCTCGGTCCAGCCGGGCGGTCGGTCGCCCATCGATGTGCCGAGGCCGGACTCGATGTGATCGCAGTCGATCCACACCCGTCGCGCACGTGGACACCGACGTACTCCGCCTGGGCCGACGAGTTGCCGTCGTGGTTGCCCGAGACCGCGGTCGCCTCGACTGCGCGCAAACCCGCGGTGTGGACCGATCACCAGCGGATCATCGACAGGACGTACTGCGTGCTGGACACACCTGCGCTGCAAGCGGCCTTGTCGGTCGACCGCGTGCGGGTGCTGGCCGCGACAGCTGTCGACGTCACCGGTTCCCGGGTGACGACCGCCGACGGCTCGATCGTCGATGCCCGTCACGTCGTCGACGCCCGTGGCACACTCGATTCGCGCGACCTCGCCCAGCAGACCGCCTACGGGATCGTCGTCGAACGCGACCGCGCCGAACCGATCCTCGAAGGGGCCGACGCGTGGTTCATGGACTGGCGCACCGACAACGGCGCTCGGCACGGTGAAGCCCCGAGTTTTCTGTACGCCGTGGCACTCGACGACGATCGAATCCTGCTCGAAGAGACCTGCTTGGTGGGCCGACCCCCCCTGGAACTCGCAGTTCTTCGGTCGCGGCTGCACCACCGTCTGACCCATCGCAACCTGGAACCGACCGGCAAGGAGGATGTCGAACGAGTCCGCTTCTCGGTCGAACCGCCGCCTCGGTCCCGACTGCACACCGGGCGAGGCGGTCCGGTGCTGTTCGGGTCTCGCTCGAACCTGATGCATCCCGCCACCGGGTACAGCGTCGCGGCGTCGCTGGCGTCGGCGGATCACCTCGTCGAGCGTTTCCGAGGTGGCGGTCGGTCGCGCGCGAACCGCCCGGTGCACGTCTGGACGGTCCAGAAACTTCGTAACCTCGGACTGCGCACGGCACTGGCTCTCGAACCCGAGATGGTCCCCCAGTTCTTCACCAGCTTCTTCTCGCTCCCGGTCGAACTGCAGCGCTCCTACCTATCGGGCCACGACGACGCCTTCGGGACGATGACCGCGATGCTGAAGATGTTTCCGACGCTTCCGGCGTCGGCCAGGCTCGCGATCGCGCGCACGATCGCGCGCTCGCCGGGCCGTAGCTGAGTTTCTCGCCAACGGTCGACACACGGGCGCCCGGTCGGCGATCATGGACAGATGCGCAGCATTTGGAAGGGCTCGATCGCCTTCGGACTGGTCAATGTTCCGGTGAAGGTCTACTCGGCCACCGAGCAGCACGACATTCGGTTCCATCAGGTGCATGCGAAGGACGGCGGTCGCATCAAGTACGACCGGATCTGTCAAGAATGCGGCAAGTCGGTGCAGTTCGCCGATATCGACAAGGCCTATGACTCCCCCGACGGTGAACGCGTCATTCTCACCGACGACGACTTCGACAAGCTGCCTGCGGCGGAGAAACACGAGATTCCGGTTCTGGAATTCGTGCCGACCGAGCAGATCGATCCGATCCTGTACGACAAGAGCTACTTCCTCGAGCCGGACTCTGCCTCACCGAAGGCCTATGTGCTGCTGCGCGAGACTCTCGAAGAAACAGAGCGCACCGCGTTGGTGCATTTCACTCTGCGCCAGAAGACCCGCCTGGCCGCACTGCGCGTGCGCGACGACGTCCTGGTGATCCAGACACTGCTGTGGCCGGACGAAGTCAGGGCGGCTGAATTTCCTTCGCTCGAGGACGCGCCGTCCGCGCGCCCGCAGGAAGTGAAGATGGCGACGTCCCTCGTGGAAAGCATGTCCTCGGAATTCGATCCGACCGAGTACACGGACGACTATCAGACCGAACTGCGCAAGCTGATCGACGAGACGCTCGCCAACGGCGGTGAGAAGGTCATCCACACCGAAACGGAAAAAGACGACGACGGCGAGGACGCCGAGGTCGTCGATCTCGTGGCGGCCTTGCAGCGGAGCGTCGAGGCGGCAGGCAAGAACGCGAAGTCCGGGTCGGCCACATCGGCTCCGGCAAAGAAGGCACCCGCCAAGAAGGCAGCTGCTAAGAAGGCTCCGGCCAAGAAGGCGGCTGCGAAGAAAGCCTCGGCCAAGTCCGCCGACTCGAAAGCCGACGAAGCGAAGGGTGCGTGAGGGGGCCGATTCGGCCGTGCGTCAGACGGTGAAGCCGAGGGCCCTGAGCTGCTCGCGACCGTCGTCGGTGATCTTGTCCGGGCCCCATGGCGGCATCCAGACCCAGTTGATCTTGAGATCGGCGGCCAGTCCGCTGCGCACGAGCGCGCCGCGCGCCTGATCCTCGATGACGTCCGTCAACGGGCATGCCGCCGAGGTGAGCGTCATGTCGACGGTGACGATGTCGTCGGCGTCGATCTTGATGTCGTACACCAGTCCCAGATCGACGACATTGATTCCGAGCTCGGGATCGACGACATCGCGCATCGCTTCTTCGAGGTCCTCGAGCACCTTGATCTCGTCGGCGGTCAATTCCACCGGCGTGGTCTCGGCTGTCACTGCCTGCGTCGTCTCTGTTGCTTCGGTCATGATTACTGTCCTCCGGAAAGTGCCGACCGGGCGGTCTCGCCCGTCGTGGCTGTCGAATCTGCGTCCACTACTAGAACAACCGCGTCCTTGAAAGCCATCCATCCCAGCAGAGCGCATTTCACGCGAGCCGGATACTTGGCCACACCGGCGAACGCAATGCCATCGCCGATGACGTCCTCGTCACCCTCGACGGTACCTCTGCTGCCGACCATGTCGCTGAACGCGTCGACCGTCTTCAGCGCGTCGGCCACGCTCAGGCCGACGACCTGATCGGTGAGAACGGACGTCGCTGCCTGACTGATCGAGCAGCCCTGGCCGTCGTACGAGACGTCTGCAACGGCGCCATCCTCGATCTGAACACGCAGGGTGACCTCGTCGCCGCAGGTGGGGTTGACGTGATGTACCTCCGCGCCGAAGGGCTCACGCAGTCCACGGCCGTGCGGGTGCTTGTAGTGATCTAGGATCACTTCCTGATACATCTGTTCCATCCGCATCTAGAGCTGCCCTCCCCCGCCGTGGTCGTCGGAGCGAGCGGTTCCGAAGAACGTTTGCGCGCGGCGAATCGCCTGTGCGAGAACCTGCACTTCCTCGACCGTGTTGTACAGCGCGAACGAGGCGCGCGCTGTCGCAGCCACACCGAACCGTCGGTGCAGCGGCCACGCGCAGTGATGCCCGACGCGAATGGCGACGCCCTCGTCGTCCAGGATCTGTCCGAGGTCGTGGGCGTGAATGCCGTCGACCACGAACGACACTGCCGAACCGCGGTCGACGTTCTCGGTCGGGCCGATCACGCGAACACCGTCGATTTTCGCGAACTCGGCGAGAGTTGCTGCGACCAAAGCCTTTTCGTGCGCGGCGATGACATCGATGCCGATGTTCTCCAGGTACCGCACAGCGGCACCGAGTCCGACCACCTGCGAGGTCATGGGAACCCCGGCCTCGAATCGTTGCGGAGGCGCGGCGAACGTCGTCTTCTCCATGGTGACGGTCTCGATCATCGAACCGCCGGTGATGAACGGAGGCATCGCCGCGAGGAGCGCCGTCTTGCCGTAGAGCACGCCCACTCCCGAGGGACCGAGCATCTTGTGACCCGAGAACGCGGCGTAGTCGACATCGAGCGCGTGAAAATCGACCTTCATGTGTGGCACCGACTGGCATGCGTCGAGAACGACGAGCGCACCGACCGCCCTGGCCCGACGCACCAACTCCTCGACCGGGGCCACCGCGCCGGTCACGTTGGATTGATGCGTGAAGGCGAGAACCTTGACGGCGGAAGACAATTCGAGCGAGTCGAGATCGATGCGTCCGTCGTCGGTCACGCCGTACCAGCGCAGCGTTGCACCGGTTCGAGCAGCAAGCTCTTGCCACGGAACGAGATTGGCGTGGTGCTCGAGTTCGGTGACGACGATCTCGTCGCCGGGACCGAGGTGACGATCGAATCGTTGATCGGCAAGCACGTACGTCACGAGGTTGAGCGACTCGGTCGCGTTCTTGGTGAACACGATCTCGTCGACATCCGCCCCGACGAACGACGCGATGGCCGCGCGCGCACCCTCGTAGGCGTCGGTGGCCTCTTCGGCCAACTGATGCGCCCCGCGATGCACAGCGGCGTTGCACGTGGTCAGGAACTCACGCTCGGCGTCGAGTACCTGCACGGGCCGCTGCGAAGTGGCACCGGAATCGAGGTACACCAACGGCTTCCCGTCGCGGACGGTGCGCGAGAGGATGGGGAAATCGCGACGAACCGTGGCGACATCGAACGATGTCGCCACCGCCGCAGCTGCGGGTGCAGCCATACTCATGCTCCGGTGGTCGCGGCCTGCGCGTAACCGGCGTATCCATTGGCTTCGAGCTCGTCGGCCAGCTCTGCACCGCCGGACTTCACGATTTCGCCGTTGACGAAGACGTGGACGAAGTCGGGTTTGATGTAGCGCAGGATGCGGGTGTAGTGCGTGATCAGCAGCACTCCGCCGTCTTCACGCTCCTTGTACTTGTTGACGCCCTCGGACACCACGCGCAGAGCATCGACGTCGAGGCCGGAGTCGGTCTCGTCGAGGATGGCGATCTTCGGCTTGAGCAGTCCCAGCTGGAGAATCTCGTGACGCTTCTTCTCGCCGCCGGAGAAGCCCTCGTTGACGTTGCGCTCGAGGAAGTTGGCCTCGATCTCCAATTCGCTCATGGCGGTCTTGGCTTCCTTGACCCAGTGCCGAAGCTTGGGGGCCTCACCGCGCACGGCGGTGGCGGCGGTACGCAGGAAGTTCGACATCGAGACGCCGGGCACCTCCACCGGGTACTGCATCGCCAGGAACAGGCCGGCACGGGCGCGCTCGTCGACACTCATCTCGAGCACGTCTTCACCGTCGAGGGTGATGGTGCCGGAGGTCACCGTGTACTTGGGGTGGCCCGCGATGGCGTAGGACAGCGTGGACTTGCCGGAACCGTTGGGCCCCATGATCGCGTGCGTCTCACCGGACTTCACGGTGAGGTCGACACCCTTGAGGATGTTGATGGGCTCCGCGGTCGAGTCGGAGTTGGCGACGCTGACGTGCAGATCGCGGATTTCGAGTGTGGACATCACAGTTCCTTTGTGCAGTCGAGAAAGGTTCGGGTGAGACCTACGCGCCGGCGACGGCGAGTTCGGTCTCGATGGCGGCGTCGAGACGCTCGCGTACGGCGGGGACCGGAATCTTGTCGATGATCTCGTGGAAGAAGCCCCGGACGACGAGTCGACGAGCAACCTCCTCCGAGATGCCACGAGCGCGCAGGTAGAACAGCTGCTCGTCGTCGAACCGGCCGGTGGCGCTGGCGTGGCCTGCTCCGACGATCTCCCCGGTCTCGATCTCGAGGTTCGGCACCGAGTCGGCGCGAGCGCCGTCGGTCAGGACCAGGTTCCGGTTGAGCTCGTAGGTCTCGGTGCCCTCGGCCTCGGCTCGGATCAGAACATCTCCGATCCACACGGTGTGCGCGTCGACGGTTCCGGGTCCGGTTTCGCCCTGCAGCGCGCCCTTGTACATCACATTGGACTTGCAGTGCGGTGCCGAGTGGTCGACGAGCAGTCGCTGCTCGAGGTGCTGGCCTGCGTCGGCGAAATACACACCGAGCATGTTCGCGTCGCCGCCGGGTGCGCTGTAGCGCACGGTCGGGCTGATGCGCACCAGGTCGCCGCCGAGACTGACGTTGTAGTGCCGCAGCACGGCGTCGCGTCCGAGCATCGCGTGGTGTGCTGCGACGTGCACGGCGTCGGACTGCCAGTCCTGGATCAGTACGACGTGCAACTGCGAGCTGTCGCCGAGAACGAACTCGACGTTCTCGGCGTACGTTCCGCTACCTCGCTGGTCGATCACGACGGTGGCGCGAGCGAACGTGCCGAGCCTGATCTGCACGTGGCCGTAGGCGACGTGGTCGACACCGGGACCGTCGACGGTGATCTCGATCGGATCGGCCACCTCGACCTCGTTCGGCACGGAGACGATCGTGGCCTCGGTGAATGCGGAGAAAGCCTGCGCAGCAATACGATCGGCCGGGACCCCGGCCTTGCCCAGTCGCTCGTCGTCGCGGCCGACGGTCTCCACGACCACCGACTCCGGGGCGCCGACGGTGACCCGAGCGGCCCCGTCGGCGACAGCGGAACCGTCGTGCAAGCCGCGCAGCCGACGCAGCGGCGTGAAACGCCACAGCTCGTCACGGCCGGACGGGATCTCGAACGCATTCACGTCGTAGGACGTGAACTGAGCGCCCTTGTTCTCGACGAGCTTCGACTTGTCTTCCTTGGCCGACTCTGGATTCTCGGATGCCACAGCACCCATGACTCCGGTGAGGGGGTTGTTCACTTATCCGACCGACCCTTCCATCTGCAGCTCGATGAGCCGGTTGAGCTCGAGCGCGTATTCCATCGGCAGTTCGCGAGCGATCGGCTCGACGAAGCCGCGCACGACCATCGCCATGGCCTCGTCCTCGGTCATGCCGCGGCTCATCAGGTAGAACAACTGATCGTCGCTGACCTTCGAGACGGTGGCCTCGTGGCCCATCGACACGTCGTCCTCGCGGATGTCGACGTACGGGTACGTGTCGGAACGACTGATCGTGTCGACGAGCAACGCGTCGCACTTGACCGTCGAGCGCGAGCCGTGTGCACCCTTGTTGATCTGGATCAGACCGCGGTACGACGTCCGGCCACCGCCGCGAGCGACGGACTTGCTGACGATGTTCGAGGACGTGTGCGGTGCCAGGTGCAGCATTTTCGAGCCGGTGTCCTGGTGCTGGTCCGGGCCTGCGAACGCGACCGAGAGAACCTCACCCTTGGCGTACTCACCGGTCATCCAGACGGCCGGGTACTTCATGGTGACCTTGGAGCCGATGTTGCCGTCGACCCACTCCATGGTTGCGCCCGCCTCGGCCTTGGCACGCTTGGTGACGAGGTTGTAGACGTTGTTCGACCAGTTCTGGATGGTCGTGTAGCGGCACCGACCACCCTTCTTGACGATGATCTCGACCACGGCGGAGTGCAGCGAATCCGACTTGTAGATCGGTGCGGTGCAGCCCTCGACGTAGTGCACGTAGGCACCCTCGTCGACGATGATCAGCGTGCGCTCGAACTGACCCATGTTCTCGGTGTTGATCCGGAAGTAGGCCTGCAGCGGGATGTCCACGTGGACGCCCGGCGGGATGTAGATGAAGGATCCACCGGACCACACCGCGGTGTTGAGTGCGGAGAACTTGTTGTCGCCTGCGGGGATGACGGTGCCGAAGTACTCCCGGAACAGCTCCGGCTGCTCCTTCAGGGCGGTGTCGGTGTCGAGGAACAACACTCCCTGGGCCTCGAGATCCTCACGGATCGAGTGGTAGACCACCTCGGACTCGTACTGGGCAGCGACACCGGAGACGAGGCGCTGCTTCTCCGCCTCGGGGATGCCGAGCTTGTCGTACGTGTTCTTGATGTCTTCCGGCAGGTCTTCCCACGTGGCAGCCTGCTTCTCGCTGGACCGCACGAAGTACTTGATGTTGTCGAAGTCGATGCCGTCGAGGTTGGAACCCCAGTTCGGCATCGGCTTGCGCTCGAACGTCTTGAGCGCTTTCAGGCGCGCCTCGAGCATCCACTCGGGCTCGCTCTTCTTCTGCGAGATGTCGCGGACGACGGCCTCGGAAAGACCGCGCTTGGCGCTCTCACCGGCTACGTCCGAGTCGGCCCAGCCGTATCCGTAGGTGCCGAGCGAGGCGATGGTCTCGTCCTGGGTCAGCGGCGCGGTGGGTGTCACCTGGTCTGGTGTGACGGTCATGCGGGCTCCTTCCGGAGGCGTGGGCGTTCTCCGACACGGGGCTGCGCGTCGGGAGTCTTCTTGTCGGAACTATCGGTGTTCGAATACCGCGTCGGTGACAGCGGTACGTGCGTCGTGCATGCGCAATTGCCGTTGGCGATGGTCGCCAAACGCTGCACGTGCGTGCCGAGGATCTCGGCAAACGCGGTCTGCTCGGCCTCGCACAGCTCCGGAAACTCGGAGGCGACATGCGACACCGGGCAGTGGTGCTGGCAGATCTGCACACCGTTGCCCACCTGACGGGTGGTGGCAGAAAAGCCCGCCGCGCTGAACGCGTCGGCGATTCGGTCGGCAGCGTCCTCCACGGCATGCGCATCGGAACCCGTGGCCGGCTCCACGTCGGCCACGATGGTGTTGACGCGTTGCCGCGCGAATGTCTCGATGGCCGCATCCCCGCCGATCTTGCGTAACTGCCGCATGGCGGCACCGGCAAGATCGTCGTAGGTGTGGCCGAGACGGTTGCGTCCGGCTGCAGTGAGCTGGAAGTACTTCGCCGGTCGGCCGCGGCCCCGTTGCCGCGCACCTGCGGGGGTGGTGATGCGGGCCTCGCCCGCGTCGATGAGTGCGTCCAGGTGACGTCGGACACCCGCCGCGCTCAACCCCAGTCGAGTGCCGATGTCCGAGGCGGTGATGGGGCCTTCCTCGAGCAGCAGCGTGACCACAGCGCTCCGCGTCTGCCCCTCGGGCGCCGACGTGGGTCGCACCGACGAAACGCCTGCGCCGGAGGCCGACGACTCGACACTTCCCGGACGCACGAGCGAGCTCTCGGTTGTTTTCACAACACCAGTGTGACGGAATTGCTGTACTCGGTCCAGCAAGGGTGCCCTATGCGGGCTGCTCACCCAGCGCGGCGGCCGATGCGCATGTCGTCGGGTGGAGCACGGTGCAGGTGGTGAGCGAGTGCCCCGCTACGCTCCCACTGTGCCATCGACCGACAGTGAGCCCAGTTTCGAGAGCTCACCTTCTGCGGGCGGTCCCGGGTCTCCCCCGGTGTCCGGCACATCGAAGTCCACGCCGACTGCATTCGTCCACAGGTTCGTCGTGGCCCCGGCACGTCGAGTCATCGGCCTCGAGCCCACGCCTCCGGGCGGGGTGGTCGCCACCCTGCACGGAGACGAGCAGGAGGCACCGGGGCTGAATCCGGCGGAGACGAACCAGCTCAGGAACATCCGTCGTTTCGGTGCCGCGGGCGCACTGCTGATGGCGATCGGAGCACTCGGCGCAGGCGCGCAGCCGGTGCTGCAGAACCCGATCGCAGGCGTCCGACTTCTGAGCCTGCCGTCCCGGATGGCGACCACCGCACTGACCGTCACGATGACCGGAACCGTCATCGTGGTGCTCGCGTGGTTGCTGCTGGGAAGATTCGCGTTGGGACGCTTGCGATCGGGAGCGACCCCGCGGCGACTCACCCGCTCCCAGATGGACCGCACGTTGCTGCTGTGGATCCTGCCGTTGTGCGTGGCACCGCCGATGTTCTCGCGCGACGTCTACTCGTACCTGGCTCAGAGCGAGATCACCGCACGCGGACTCGACCCGTACGAGGTCGGTCCGGTCGATGCACTCGGGGCCGACAACGTACTGACCCGAACGGTTCCCAACATCTGGCGGGAGACCCCGGCACCCTACGGCCCACTGTTCCTGTGGATGGGGCGTGGCATCACGTACCTGACCGGCGAGAACATCGTCGCCGGCATCTTTCTGCATCGTCTGCTCGCACTGGCGGGCGTGGCGTTGATCGTCTGGTCGCTGCCCCGCCTCGCCCGACGCTGCGGGGTTGCGTCGGTGACGGCACTGTGGCTCGGTGCCGCGAACCCGTTGCTGCTGTTCCACCTGGTCGCCGGTATCCACAACGAGGCCCTGATGATCGGGCTCATGCTGGCCGGTACCGAACTGGCGCTTCGCGCGATCGAGCGCTCGGGTCCCCTCCGCAGCACCGATATTGCATTCCTCGTCGGCGGAGCAGGCCTGATCGCGCTGTCGTCTGCGATCAAGATTCCCTCGCTCATCGCACTCGGTTTCGTGGGGATGGCCCTGTCGAGGCGGTGGGGCGGGACCCTCAGATCCGTGGTGTACGCGGCAATCCTGCTCGGCTCGATCGCCGTCGCGGTCCAAGTCGCGGTGAGCCTGGGCAGTGGGCTCGGCTTCGGCTGGATCAACACTCTGGGGACCGCCGGCGTGGTGCGCAGCTGGATGTCGATTCCCACGATTCTCGGGCTGGGCACCGGATTCGTCGGTGTACTCCTCGGCCTCGGCGACCACACCACCGCCGTGTTGGGTCTCACTCGCCCGATCGCTGCCGTCGTCGCGGGAATCATCGTCGTCCGCATGCTGATCGCCGTTCTGCGCGGCCGGCTACATCCGGTCGGCGCACTCGGCGTCGCGCTCGGTGCCGTCGTCCTGCTGTTCCCCGTGGTCCAACCCTGGTACCTGCTGTGGGCGGTGATTCCGCTGGCGGCATGGGCCACCACTTCCTCGTTCCGGCGTCCGGCCATCGCCTTCTCGTCGTTGGTGAGTGTGATCCTGATGCCGAACGGCAGTGAGTACCAGCCGTTCCAGATCGTGCAGGCCGCAGTCATGACCATCCTGACGATCGCAGTGCTCTACCTGTTCACGCGAAACCGGATGCCGTGGCCCACCCGCACCGGACCACCGGCACGCGACCGCAGCGCAGACGAATACGCTGAGTCCTCGTGATCTCCGGGACGTCCGACGCGACGCAACCTGTCGTACAGCTGACCGACGTACGCAAGTCGTACGACGGTGTCAGTGCCGTCGACGGATTGAGCCTGAACATCGGCCCCGGCGAGGTTCTCGCACTGCTGGGCCCCAACGGAGCCGGAAAGACCACCACCGTCGAGATGTGCGAAGGATTCGTCGTCCCCGACGGCGGCTCGGTCCGAGTCCTCGGACTCGACCCCGTCGCGCAGTCGGCGCAGCTGCGGCCACGCATCGGCGTCATGCTCCAGGGCGGAGGTGCATACCCCGGTTCCAAAGCCGGCGAGATGCTCCAACTCGTCGCCTCGTACTCCGCCGACCCCCTCGATCCGGCATGGCTCCTCGACTGCCTCGGCCTCACCTCGGCCGTCCGCACCCCGTACCGGCGGCTCTCCGGTGGGCAGCAGCAGCGGCTCGCTCTGGCGTGCGCCATCGTCGGACGGCCCGAACTGGTGTTCCTGGACGAACCGACCGCCGGGCTCGACGCCCAGGCCCGGCTGCTCGTGTGGGAGCTGATCGACGCCCTGCGCCGAGACGGAGTCGGCGTTCTGCTCACGACACATCTGATGGACGAGGCCGAGCAGCTCGCAGACCGGCTGACGATCATCGACAACGGCCGCGTCGTCGCCTCGGGCACTCCCTCGGAGCTGACCAAGCAGGGTGCCGAGGGCCAACTGCGCTTCACCGCACCCCCTGGACTCGAACTCTCCATGCTCGACGCGGCTCTTCCCCCGGGTTACGTACCGTCGGAACCGACGCCCGGTTCCTATGTGGTCGCCGGTGTGATCGAGCCGCAGATCCTGGTGATCGTCACGTCCTGGTGTGCACAGCAGGACGTGTTGGCGACCGAACTGCAGGTCGACCAGCGCCGCCTCGAGGACGTGTTCCTCGAACTGACCGGCAGAGAATTGAGGAAGTGACCGTGCGCAGAGAAGCCCGGCTCGCCGACAACCGATTCGAGACAGGTCTGTTCGCGCCTCGCCCGCAGCCCGCGTCGGCTGCACGTATGTTGCTCGCGCAGACCCGCCTCGAGCTGAAGTTGTTGCTGCGCAACGGTGAACAGTTGCTGCTGACGATGTTCATCCCGATCACGTTGCTGATCGGATTGACCCTGCTGCCCTTCGGCGAGCTCGGCGTCGACCGAGTTGCCCGAGTGGTCCCGGCCGTGATGATGGTTGCCATCATGTCGACGGCGTTCACCGGTCAGGCGATCGCCGTCGGCTTCGATCGCCGCTACGGCGCTCTCAAGCGGCTCGGGGCGACACCACTTCCGCGGTGGGGCATCATCGGCGGCAAATCCGCCGCCGTGGTGATCGTGGTGATCCTGCAGTCGATTCTGCTCGGCTCGATCGGAGTCGCTCTCGGATGGCGCCCGAGCGCGACGGGGCTGTTGCTCGGTGCCGTCATCATCGCTCTGGGAACCGTCACCTTCGCGTCCATGGGGTTGCTGCTGGGCGGCACCCTGCGCGCCGAGATCGTGCTGGCGCTGGCGAACGTCGCCTGGTTCGTGATGCTGGGCGTCGGAAGCGCTGTGTTCGTCGACGACCAGATCCCCCAGGGACTGCAGAACGTGGCACGCATCGTTCCGTCCGGCGCACTGGGCGAGGCACTGAGCAGGGGTGTGGCGTCGTCGTTCGACGTGTTCGGTGTGGTCGTACTGCTGGTGTGGGCTGCGGTGTGCAGCACGCTCGCCGTCCGCACGTTCAAGTTCACCTGAGTCACGCTCGCTACCCAACGACGCTGTGTAGTTGATCGGCGTTTACCATCGTGGAGTGCCTTACCTCCCACGGAAGCTCTATGGCGTATTCCTGCGCGTCGTCGATCTCCTGCCACTGCCGTCGCTTCGCGTACAGCGAATTCTGGCTTTCATCGCGATCCTGACGCAGGGCGGCATCGCCGTCACCGGTGCAGTCGTTCGCGTCACCGGATCCGGTCTCGGTTGCCCCACCTGGCCGCAGTGCTTCCCCGGGAGCTTCACCCCCGTCGGAGTGTCCGAGGTGCCGATTCTGCATCAGGCCGTGGAGTTCGGTAACCGCCTGCTCACGTTCGTGGTCGTGCTCGCTGCTGCCGCTGTCGTCATCGCCGTCACCAGGGCGCGGCGTCGTCGCGGAGTGCTGTTCTTCGCGTGGCTGATGCCACTCGGTACCGTCGTGCAGGCCGTGATCGGTGGATTCACCGTGCTGACCGGACTGCTGTGGTGGACCGTCGCCGTTCACCTCGTCGTCTCGATGGCGATGGTCTGGCTGGCCACGCTGCTGTACGCCAAGGTGGGCGAGAGCGATGCGGCATCGGAGTCGACGCCGACGGTGCCCGGTGCTCTGCGAGCGCTGACGGGACTGTCCGGGATCGCTCTGGCGGGTGTGCTGATCGCGGGCACCATGGTGACCGGAGCTGGTCCGCACGCAGGCGACAAGAGCATCGAGGAACCGGTACCGCGCCTCGGTATCGAGATCGTGACGCTGGTGCACGCGCACTCGCAGTTCCTGGTCGGCTACCTGGGGCTGCTCGTCGGACTGGCCTTCGCCCTGTATGCCGTTCGTGCGCCCAAGACGGTCACGTTTCGACTCAATGTCCTGATCGTTCTGGTGTTGGCACAGTCTCTGATCGGATTGGTCCAGTACTTCACCGGGGTTCCAGCCGTACTCGTCGCCTTCCATGTGGCCGGTGCGGGCGCGTGTACCGCCGCCACCGCTGCCGTCTGGGCGGCCTGCCGAACTCGCGGCCCAGCCGCGACCGACAAGATCGAGACCGCCGAGGACGTCGCAGTTCACTCGTGACGATCGATCGATCTTCGAACAGGGTGGAGGGGCAGCCGACCTCCCCCTCAGATGGCCGACTGCCCCTCCACTGACTTCGACGCACCGGGTGCCCAGATGGTTCCCGCTGAATCGAACAAGTTTTGCGACTTTTCTCCGCTCAGACGATCGCCTGGTTACGCGCCTTCGGGAACTTCTTCTGATGGGCTACCCACCCGGCCATCTTCTCGTGGTGTCCGGGTGCCGGATTGACCGAACTGGTCAACTCGCGGTCCCATTCGGCCTCGGTCAACTGGTCGAGACCGTCGACGATCGCGCGGGCGATGGCGGTCGTCGCCACCACCTGGTCCCCCAGAACTCCGTCGGCACCGACCATGGTGAGCCGAGTCCCGGCGCGACCGACCGGCTGAATCACCACGTTGGCAGAGTTGCCGTGGTCGGCGAGGAAGCTCTTCACCGCCGCAAGCGTTCCCTTGGGAACGTCGTTCGACTCGTTCTTCTCGATGCCCGCACTGTCGATTTCGGTAGCCATGCCGACACGATACCGAGGCCGTTCGCAGTCCCCGCATCGACCCGTCCAGTCGTTACTGATCGGTAACTTCGCCCGCGTGCGTACATCGAGCGGATCGATGCCACCGGGTGCGACGCGCCGGTGTAGAACGGACTTCATGCGTGCCATTCGAATAGACAACACCGGCGGACCCGAGGTCATGAACGTCGTCGATGTTCCGATACCGACGCCAGGACCTGCTCAACTCCTGGTCAGGACGGACGCCATCGGCATCAACTACATCGATACGTACTTTCGGCGCGGCCTGTATCCGCGCGCACTCCCCTACGTTCCCGGCGACGAGGGGTCCGGAGTGATCGATCAGGTCGGGGCGGACGTCACGGACTTTGCTCCGGGAGCTCGCGTCGCCTGGGCCGCAGCACCCGGCAGCTACGCCGAATACGTCCTGGTGGACGCTTCCTCGGCCATCGCGGTTCCCGACGGTGTTCCTGCCGATCAGGCCGCCTCGGCGCTGCTCCAGGGCATGACTGCGCATTACCTGATCGAGTCCACCTATCCCGCCCAGCGGGGCGACACAGTGCTGGTACATGCAGGCGCAGGTGGCGTCGGACTGTTGTTGACGCAGATGGCGGTGGCGAAGGGCGTGAACGTGATCACCACGGTCTCCACGGATGCCAAGGCCGAGCGGTCGACGCAGGCCGGTGCCGCCCACGTGTTGCGCTACGAGGACGACATCGCCGCCCGCGTGCGTGAGATCACCGACGGTGAGGGTGTCCATGCGGTGTACGACGGCGTGGGTGCCGACACGTTCGAGGCAAGTCTTGCGTCGCTTCGGATCAGAGGGACTCTGGCTCTGTTCGGTGCCGCGAGCGGTCCCGTCCCGCCCATGGATCCGCAGCGCCTGAACGGCGCGGGCTCCCTGTTCCTGACCCGGCCCACGCTCGCACATCACATCCGAAACCGGGCCGAACTGGAGTGGCGCGCCGGAGATGTGTTCGCAGCGATGGCCAGCGGCGCTCTGACGGTCGAGATCGGTGCGCAGTACGCGCTGGAGGATGCTGCTCGGGCCCACATCGATTTGGAGTCACGCAAGACGATGGGGTCCATCGTGCTGGTTCCCTGACGCCGACTGTGCCGGACGGCTCGCTCAGGAAAGGATCTGAGCGAGCGTCTGCCAGCCGAGAACGGAGTCGACGGCCAAGCCGCAGAACACCAGTGCCAGGTATTCGTTCGAGAGAATGAACAGCTTGAGCGGCTTGACCGGTGTTCCCGCACGCACGCCTGCGTAGAGACGGTGGGCCACGACGAGGAACCACACTCCCGACGCCACAGCGACGGCTGCGTAGACGATGCCCGAGCCCGGGGCCAACGCGAGCGTTGCGGCAACGGTGGCCCACGCGTAGAGCACGATGTGCTTGGTGACCTTCGTTTCCGAGGCGACAGCAGGCAGCATCGGCACGTTGGCGGCCTGGTAGTCCTCCTTGTAGCGGAGCATGAGTGCCCAGGTGTGCGGCGGCGTCCACAGGAAGATCACCAGGAACATCACCAGCGCCTGCCACCCGATCGTGCCGGTCACGGCGGACCAACCGATCATCACCGGCATACATCCGGCCGCGCCGCCCCACACCACGTTCTGCGAGGTGCGCCGTTTGAGCACGAGCGTGTAGACGAAAATGTAGAAGCAGATCGTCACGACGGCGAGCACACCGCTGAGCAGATTCGTGGTGGCCCACAGCCAGAAGAACGAGAACACACCCAGGACGAGCCCGAAGATCAGGGCGTGCGAGACGGGCATGGCACCGCGCGCGAGTGGGCGCTTCTCGGTGCGCTTCATCACCTTGTCGATGTCTGCGTCGACGACCATGTTCAGAGTGTTGGCGCTGGCTGCGGCCAGCATTCCGCCGAAGAGGGTGGTGAGGATCAGCCAGGGATCGACGTTTCCTCGGTCGGCCAGCAGCATCGCCGGAATGGTCGTGACGAGGAGGAGTTCGATGACCCGGGGCTTCGTGAGCGCGACATACGCAAGAAAGAGTGCGAGTGCTCTGCGCGGGGCGGACGTCGCCGGCGCGGCCTGCGTGGGCTCACCCTCGTCGTCTGCTCCGAATCCGGGGCCGCCGGCGAAACCGTGTCCGCCCGGCTGCTGCCCAATTCGCACTGCGTCTCCTCGCACGACTGTCGTTCTCTGGCGCTCGGCCACTTGCTCGCATGCCACCGGCACGCGGGTTGACTCTTCATGGCGACACTTCGGCGCCTTCGCGCACGCGCCGACCCCCGCGTTCACTATCGCGGCAGCCGACGAACGTACGCCTACTACGACCGATGGTAGACGGCTGGGTTTGCACCTCCAATTCGCAGGGCACCCAAAGTGAGGAATACGTCGCCTACGAGTAACCCGCGCGCAATCGCCCGGGGGAAGGCACGACAGTAGGGTCGGACGGAACTAGGCTGGTGGGGGACGTCCTTCGGCACCGACTGCGCGCGCGCTCCACCCAGGCGCATTGCAGCGGACGCCGAGCGACGATTCCTCGGAGCCACAACTCGAACGAATGTCAGGAGATTTCTGCTCGTGTCGATCACAGACGATATTGACGTCCTCACCACGGCGCACCACCCGAGCGACTGGACGGACCTGGACACCCGAGCGGTCGACACCGTTCGTGTTCTGGCAGCGGACGCAGTGCAGAAGGTCGGCAACGGCCACCCCGGAACCGCGATGAGCCTGGCCCCTCTGGCCTACACCCTCTTTCAGCGCACCATGCGCCACGATCCCACCGACACGCACTGGATCGGCCGCGACCGATTCGTCCTCTCGTGCGGTCACTCGAGCCTGACGCTCTACCTGCAGCTCTACTTGGGCGGCTTCGGACTCGAGCTCGCCGACATCGAGGCGCTGCGCACCTACAAGTCCAAGACTCCCGGGCACCCCGAGTTCCGCCACACCGACGGCGTCGAGATCACCACCGGCCCGCTCGGTCAGGGACTCGCCTCCGCCGTGGGTATGGCCATGGCGGCGCGCCGCGAGCGTGGCCTGTTCGATCCCGAGCCCGCACTCGGCGAGAGTCCGTTCGACCACTTCATCTACGTGATCGCCTCCGACGGCGACATCGAAGAAGGCGTCACGTCCGAGGCGTCGTCGCTGGCCGGTACGCAGCAGCTCGGCAACCTGATCCTGTTCTACGACGACAACAAGATCTCGATCGAGCACTCCACCGACATCGCCCTGTCCGAGAACACGGCCGCGCGCTACGAGGCCTACGGCTGGCACGTGCAGGTGGTCGAGGGCGGTGAGAACGTGACTGCCATCGAAGAGGCCGTCGAGGCTGCCAAGGCTGTCACCGACAAGCCGTCGATCATCGTCCTGCGCACCATCATCGGTTTCCCGGCCCCCACCATGATGAACACCGGTGCTGTTCACGGTGCCGCACTGGGCGACGAGGAGATCGCTAAGGTCAAGCAGGCACTCGATTTCGACCCCGCCAAGACGTTCGAGGTCACCGACGAGGTCATCGGCCACACCCGCAAGCTGCAGGAACGCGGCCGTAAGGCTCACGCCGAGTGGACCGTCGAATTCGACGCCTGGGCCGCGCGCGAGCCCGAGCGCAAGAAGCTACTGGACCGCCTGACCCAGGGCACGTTGCCCGAGAACTGGACCGACGTTCTGCCCACCTGGGAGCCCGGCAGCAAAGCCGTCGCGACACGTGCGGCGTCGGGCGAGGTCCTCAACGCCGTCGGACCTGTCCTCCCGGAGCTGTGGGGCGGCTCCGCTGACCTGGCCGGCAGCAACAACACCACGATGAAGGGTGCGAAGTCCTTCGGCCCCACGTCGATCTCCACCGACGACTGGGACGCCGAGCCGTACGGCCGCACGCTGCACTTCGGCATCCGTGAGCACGCGATGGGTGCCATCCTGTCCGGCATCGTCATGCACGGCCCGACCCGCGCATACGGCGGAACGTTCATGCAGTTCAGCGACTACATGCGGCCGGCAGTTCGACTCGCGTCGTTGATGGACATCGACCCCATCTACGTGTGGACGCACGACTCCATCGGCCTCGGCGAGGACGGACCGACGCACCAGCCGGTCGAGCATCTCGCGGCGCTGCGGGCGATTCCGAACCTGTCGGTGGTTCGCCCCGGTGACGCCAACGAAACCGCATTCGCATGGCAGGCCGTGCTGGCCAAGTCCAGCAGCAGCGGACCCGTCGGTCTCGCGCTGACGCGTCAGGGCATCCCGATTCTCGAGGGCACCAGCTACGAGGGCGTCTCGAAGGGTGGATACATTCTCGTCGAGTCGTCCAAGGCGACCCCGGACGTCGTCCTGATCGGCACCGGCTCCGAGCTGCAGTACGCCGTGGAGGCGCAGAAGCAGCTCGAGGCGCAGGGCATCGCCGCCCGCGTCGTCTCGATGCCGTGCGTCGAGTGGTTCGAGAGCCAGGATCAGAACTACCGCGATCAGGTGATCCCGCCCACCGTCAAGGCCCGGGTGTCGATCGAGGCCGGCATCGCGATGCCGTGGTGGAAGATCGTCGGTGGCTTCGGCGAGATCATCTCGCTCGAGCACTACGGCGAATCTGCCGACGCTGCAACACTTTTCCGCGAGTTCGGCTTCACGGCCGAGGCCGTCACCGCAGCCGCACAGCGCTCCATCACCAATGTGAAGGGATAATTCATGACCCAGAACAAGAATCTTGCAGAGCTCTCCGCCGCCGGCATCTCGGTATGGCTGGACGACCTGTCCCGCGACCGCATCCGCTCGGGCAACCTCCAGGACCTGATCGACACCAAGAGCGTCGTCGGAGTGACCACCAACCCGTCGATCTTCCAGGCAGCCCTGAGCACGGGCGAGGCCTACGACGAGCAGGTGACCAAGCTCGCCGGTGAAGGTGCCGACGTCGAGACCACGATCCGCACGGTCACCACGGACGACGTCCGGGAAGCATGCGACATCCTGATGCCTCAGTACGAGGCGAGTGCAGGCGTCGACGGCCGGGTGTCGATCGAGGTCGATCCCCGCATGGCCCACGACGCCGACAAGACGTACGAGCAGGCCGTCGAGCTGTGGAAGATCGTCGACCGCCCGAACCTGCTCATCAAGATTCCGGCCACCGAGGCCGGAATTCCCGCAATCGCCAAGGTGATCGGCGAGGGCATCAGCGTCAACGTCACGCTGATCTTCTCCGTCGAGCGCTACGAGCTGGTGATGAACGCGTACCTCGAGGGTCTTGAGAAGGCCCGCGCGGCCGGTCACGACCTCGACAAGATCCACTCGGTCGCGTCGTTCTTCGTCTCCCGCGTGGACAGCGAGATCGATTCCCGACTCGATGCGATCGGCACTCCCGATGCCGAGGCGCTCAAGGGCAAGGCCGCGCTGGCCAATGCTCGTCTCGCATACGTGGCGTACCAGCAGATCTTCGAGGTCGCTCCTCGGTTCCGCGAGCTCGTCGGCAGTGGCGCACGTCCGCAGCGTCCGCTGTGGGCCTCGACCGGCGTCAAGTCCGACGCCTACCCCGACACCATGTACGTCACCGAGCTCGTCTCGCCGAACACGGTGAACACGATGCCGGAGAAGACCATGGACGCGGTTGCCGATCACGGCGAGATCGTCGGCGACACGGTCTCGGGCAAGGGACCGGAATCCCAGGAGATCTTCGACCGCATCTCGGCACTGGGTATCGACATCTCCGATGTCTTCCTGACGTTGGAGAACGAAGGCGTCCAGAAGTTCGAGGCTGCCTGGAACGAGTTGCTCGAGGCCACCGGCGAACAGCTTCGCCAAGCAGGTCAGAAGAGCTGATCGACTGTGCCCACCGCAGAAACCGAACCTCTCCACTCCGCGGACTGGCGCAACCCTCTCCGCGACGCCCGAGACAAGCGGCTCCCCCGTATCGCGGGCCCGTGCAGCATGGTCATCTTCGGGGTGACCGGCGATCTCGCGCGTAAGAAGCTCATGCCTGCGGTGTACGACCTGGCGAACCGGGGGCTGCTACCCCCCGGTTTCGCCCTGGTCGGATTTGCCCGGCGGGAATGGCAGAACCAGGACTTCGCCAAGATCGTGCACGATTCCGTGCGCGATCACGCGCGAACACCGTTCAGCGAGGAGGTGTGGAACACCCTCGCCGAAGGATTCCGGTTCGTCCAAGGCTCCTTCGACGACGACGCCGCGTTCGACGAGCTGTCACGAACACTGACCGAACTCGACGAGACCCGCGGCACCGGCGGGAATCACGCCTTCTATCTGTCCATTCCGCCGAGCGCGTTCCCGGTCGTCCTCGAGCAGCTGTCGCGCTCGGGCCTGGCGCAGAGCAAGGACGGCAACTGGAGACGCGTCGTCATCGAGAAGCCGTTCGGACACGATCTGCAGAGCGCGAAAGAGCTCAACGCGGTCGTGAACCGAGTGTTCCCCGAGGACACCGTGTTTCGCATCGACCACTATCTCGGCAAGGAGACGGTGCAGAACATCCTGGCACTGCGCTTCGCCAACCAGCTGTTCGATCCGATCTGGAATGCGCATTACGTCGACCACGTCCAGATCACGATGGCCGAGGACATCGGATTGGGCGGTCGCGCAGGGTATTACGACGGAATCGGCGCCGCCCGCGACGTCATCCAGAACCACCTTCTGCAGCTTCTCGCCATCACAGCGATGGAGGAGCCGGTGAGCTTCAACCCCAAGGAGCTGCAATCGGAGAAGATCAAGGTGCTCTCGGCCACCAAACTCGCCGAGCCACTCGATCGAACCTCGGCGCGCGGTCAGTATTCCGCGGGGTGGCAGGGCAGCCAGAAAGTGAAGGGCCTCAAGGAGGAAGAGGGCTTCGACTCCGAGTCGAACACCGAAACCTACGCCGCCATCACCCTGGAGGTGGATACGCGACGCTGGGGTGGGGTGCCGTTCTACCTTCGTACCGGCAAGGCACTCGGGCGTCGAGTCACCGAGATCGCGATGGTGTTCAAGCGCGCTCCACACCTGCCGTTCGACGCCACGATGACCGAGGAACTCGGTCAGAACGCGTTGGTGATCCGAGTCCAACCCGACGAGGGCGTGACGATGCGGTTCGGCTCCAAGGTGCCGGGATCGAGCATGCAGGTGCGCGACGTCAGCATGGACTTCAGCTACGGCCAGGCGTTCACCGAATCCTCGCCCGAGGCGTACGAACGCCTCATCCTCGACGTGCTGCTCGGTGAGCCGTCGCTGTTCCCGGTCAATGCCGAAGTGGAACTGTCGTGGAAGATCCTCGATCCCATTCTGGAATTCTGGGCTTCCGGCGGCACCGCGGAACCGTACGAAGCCGGTACCTGGGGGCCTTCCTCGGGTGACGAGATGATGCACCGCACCGGACGCGAATGGAGAAGACCGTGATTGTCGACATCCCCGCCACGACGACGGCCGAGGTCGGCAAGAAGTTGGTGGAGGTGCGCGAAGCAGGCGGTGCGGTGACCATCGGCCGGGTGCTGACACTGATCGTCGCCAGCCGTGATCCGGCCAAGGCCGAACGGGCGATCGACGCAGCGAACGAGGCCAGCCGCGAGCACCCGTGCCGCGTCATCGTGCTCATCCACGGAGACCGATCCGCCGAATCGAGCCTCGACGCACAGATCCGGGTGGGCGGAGACGCCGGTGCATCGGAGGTCGTCGTGTTGCGCCTGAACGGCGAACTCGCCGATCACGAGCACAGTGTGGTGATCCCGTTCCTGCTGCCCGATACCCCGATCGTGGCGTGGTGGCCGGACGAGGCACCGACCGTTCCGGCGAAGGATCCGCTGGGACGCTTGGCAATTCGGCGGATCACCGATGCCACGAACTCGCCCGACACCACGGCGACGATCAAGGGTCGGCTCAGCAGCTACACCGAGGGCGACACCGATCTCTCCTGGAGTCGCATCACGTACTGGCGCGGCCTGTTGGCCACCGCGCTCGACCAGGCTCCGTTCGAGGCGGTCGTCTCGGCCACGGTGTCCGGACTGGCCGAAGAACCCGCACTCGACATCCTGGCAGGTTGGCTGGCCGCCAAACTCGACGTGCCGGTCCACCGCCGTGCGGGTGAGCTGAAGGTGGAGCTGATCAGAGAGAACAGCAGCATCTCGCTGACGCGTCCGCAGACCGGCAAGACCGCAACCCTGCGACGCACCGGTCAGCCCGACGCGGAGGTCGCACTGGCGCGTCGCAACACTCGCGAGTGCCTCGCCGAGGAACTGCGCAGACTCGACACGGATGAGATCTACGAACTCGCCCTGCACGGACTGTCGAAAGTGAGCTATGAGTAAGACATCGGTACTCCAGTACTTGGACGCGCAGGCCCTGGTCGACGCTGCACGATCTCGCTTCGTCGACGTGGTCACGGCCGCGCAGGCCGAGCGCGGCTTCGCATCGGTGGTGATCACCGGCGGCGGCACCGGAATCGCGCTGCTGCAAGCGCTACGTGAGGACTCCGGATCGATCGACTGGGGCAAAGTCGACATCTATTTCGGCGACGAACGCTTCCTACCCTCGGGTGATCCCGAACGCAACGAGGTCCAGGCCTCGGAGGCGCTGCTCGATCACGTCGATGTCCACCCGGATCGGGTGTTCCGGATGGCCGCATCGGACGGACCGCACGGAAGCGACCCCGAGGTGGCCGCGGCAACGTACGCACAGATCCTGCATTCCGGATCGGAGGGTGAGCCGACGCCCCGGTTCGACGTCCATCTCCTCGGTATGGGCGGCGAAGGCCATATCAATTCACTCTTCCCCCACACCGATGCAGTGCGTGAACAGCACCGCTTCGTCGTGGCGGTCGAGGACTCCCCCAAGCCCCCGCCGGTGCGCATCACACTGACACTGCCTGCGGTTCGCCGCGCACAGCACGTGTGGTTGCTCGTCTCCGGAGCGAACAAAGCCGACGCCGTCGCCGCTGCGGTGGGCGGAGCCGATTCCGACGACGTCCCGTCGGCAGGCGCGCTGGGCACCGAATCGACGGTCTGGTTCCTCGATGCCGGCGCAGCGTCCAAGCTGGACACCGTCTGATTCCACCCGACTAATCGGGGTCGGCAGCGTCGGGGTCGCATCCCGGCCGCTCGCAGTCGTAGTCGCCGACGCCCCGGGCATATCCTGATATCGAACGACCGATCCGCCTACTGCTCCCGCGGTAGGCGGATCCGTCTCTCCAGGTATCGATCGAACTACTGCACTGCGTCATACCTCGTTGGACGCGATCGACCGACAACCGGTTCCTCGCCCCTCGTGCGTGGCTAACCGCTGTTGCGCAGCGCCGTCGCGAGACCGTTCATCGTCAGCAGAATTCCTCGCTTGACCCGTTCGTCGTCGTCACCGTTGCGGTATCGACGCAGCATCTCGACCTGCATCTGATTGAGCGGCTCCAGGTACGGGAAGCGATTGTGCACCGAGCGCTCCAGCGACGGGTTGTCTTCGAGCAGGCGACTGTGACCGGTGATCTTCAGGTACATCCGCACCGTCGTTGCATGTTCGGCTTCGATCATCCCGAAGATCCGCGCGCGCAGGTCTGCGTCGGGAACCAACTCCGCGTACCGAGCCGCGATGCCCAGATCCGATTTGGCCATGACCTGCGCGAGGTTGGACAGAACGGTCTGGAAGAACGGCCACTTTCGGTACAGCTCGGTCAGCACCTCGAGCTTGGAATCGTCGTCGCCGACCCACTCCTCGAATGCCGAACCGGTGCCGTACCAGCCGGGCAGCATCACCCGGCACTGACTCCACGACATCACCCACGGAATGGCACGCAGGTCGTACACCGAGTTCGTCGGCTTTCTCGATGCCGGACGGGAGCCGATGTTCAGCTCACCGACCTCGGCGACCGGTGTGGACGTTCGGAAGTACTCGACGAAACCGGGCTCCTCGTGCACCAGCCGGCCGTAGGCCGCACGCGCCTTCGCGGCGAGGTCGTCCAGGATGTCGTATGCGGCTTCTGCGCCGTCTCCGAGACCCTCCACATCCAGCAGAGTCGATTCGAGAGTTCCCGCGACCAGAGACTCGAGATTTCGGCGCGCCATGGACGGCTCGGCGTATTTCGCCGCGATGATCTCGCCCTGCTCGGTGAGCCGCAACGAACCCTGTACCACTCCGGGCGGCTGCGCCAGGATCGCGTCGTAGCTGGGACCGCCGCCGCGGCCGACCGTACCGCCGCGACCGTGGAAGAGCCGCAAGCGAATACCCGTCTTGCGTGAGGCCTCGAGCAGATCCAACTCGGCGCGGTACAGCGCCCAGTTCGCCGCGAGGTATCCACCGTCCTTGTTCGAGTCCGAATACCCCAGCATGACTTCCTGGTTCATGCCGCGCCCGGCCACCAGCGCGCGGTAGATCGGAACGTCGAGCGTGGCGAGCAGGGTGGCGGCGCCCTGCTGCAGATCCTCGATGGTCTCGAACAGTGGCACGACACCCACCGTCGACGTGGGTGCCGAGCCGTCGGTGCCGGGGTCGAAGATGCCTGCTTCCTTGAGCAGCAACGCCGCTTCGAGCATGTCACTGACCGACTGACACATGCTGATGATGTAGTTCTGGATGGTGTCGGGGCCGAGGTGATCGATGGCCTCTTTGGCGGCCCTGACGATGCCCAGTTCCTTGGTGGCGAGTTCACTGAGCTGCGCGTTGGGGCCGACGAGCGGCCGCCTGGTCGCAAGTTCCTGCGACAGAACCGAGACCCGCTCGTCCTCGCCGAGGGACATGTAATCGGAGTGGACACCGGCCCAGGCCAACAGCTCGGCGACCACCTCTTCGTGGGTCTCGGAGTTCTGCCTCATGTCCAACGCCTGCAGATGGAATCCGAACGTCTCGACCGACTGCCGAAGCCGCAGCAGACGATCGTCGGCGATCAATGCATCCCCGTCGGCGCGTAGAGCCCGATCGATCACGTCGAGGTCGTCGAGAACGTCTTGCGGACCGGCGTACTTCTCCGCACCTAGGTCGATCCCGGAGACCGGCACCGCGTCGAGCACAGCCCGGGCGGTGGCCGTGAGCCGCGCCCGGATACCGGCGACGGCGACGCGATACGGCTCGTCCGATCGACGGTCGTCCGGCTCGGTCGATGCGCCGGCCAGAGCCTCGAGATCCTCGGTGACATCCACCAGACGCGCGGACATCGACAATTCCTTCTCCAGCGCGACCAATTCGTCGAGGTAATGCTCGAACGCCACGTATCCCGCTTGATGGGTCGCGGTGTGGACCACCTCTGCGGTCACGTTCGGATTGCCGTCGCGGTCGCCGCCGATCCAGGAACCGGGCCGGAGAATGGGGCGCGGCAGTAGATCCTCCTCGGGCCACCGTGCCCGCAGCGCTGCCCGCACGTCGGCGTTCAACGCCGGCATGACATCGAACAGGGAGGACTCGAAATACCGGAGGCCGACCTCGATTTCGTCCTGAATCCTCAACCGTGACAACCGAATCAGAGCCGTCTCCCACAGGGTCAGTACCTGCCTGCGGATCTGTACGTCGATGGCGGCCAGTTCCTTCGCCGCAGTGGCGGCCTTGCCCTCACGTGCCGCAGCGGCGACATCGCGGCGCCGCATCAGCTCGGTGATCTTCGACTGCACATCGAACACGGTGCGTCGACGTGTTTCGGTGGGGTGCGCGGTGATCACCGGCGCGACCAACGCATCCGTCAGGGCCGCGCCCACCTGCTCGCGCGACGGTGCTGCGGCATCGATCTTGAGCCAGGTGGCGTCGAGACTGCTGTCCTGTGGCGGGTCCTCGCGGTCGAGGTGAATCGCTCGACGACGTTCGCGGTGTAGATCCTCGGCAAGATTGGCCAGCAGCGAGAAGTGACTGAACGCGCGAATCAGTGGAACTGCCTGTGCCACTTCGACGTCGGTGTAGCGTCCGACGGAATCGTCGCGTTCTATCTCCGACCTGCGTACCGCGAAGGATTCGACGCGAGCCGACTCGATCAGCTCGAAGACGTCGTCGCCCTCGTGCTCGCGAATGATCTCACCCAGGATGCCGCCGAGATAGCGGATGTCCTCACGGAGAGGCTCTGTCAACTCCCGACCCTGAGCTGTCGGTGGGACGAAGGCTGGGGAACCGACTGACTCGTAGGAGGATTCGCTCATCCACCCAGTATCGTCGCTCCGTCACCAACTCGCACTCGGAGCCGAATCCGATCAGGTGTACTTGATCTCCAGGCCGATACCGAGGATGGCGATGAGCCAGATGATGCCGGTGAAGACCGTGAGGCGATCGAGGTTCTTCTCGACGACGGTGGAACCGGAGAGGCTGGACTGCACTCCGCCACCGAACAGGCTGGACAATCCGCCGCCCTTGCCGCGATGCAGCAGGATCAGCAAGATCAGTGCCAGGCTGGTGACGACCAGCAGAATATCCAGAAACAGATCCATGTCCACCTCAAACTCGATTCGATGCCTTCAGCAGCCTACCTGGCCCCGCGAACGGCTTCGGACACCCCGCCGAAGCGAGGTGTCCGAAAACCGTCCGATACAGCGTTGCCGATGGCCGATCAGGGCAGGGGTCCGCCTGCGGCGATGGCCGACAACGTGGCGAACTCGTCCGCCTTGAGCGAAGCGCCACCGACGAGGGCACCGTCGACGTCGGGCTGTCCGACGATCTCACCGACGTTCTTCGCGTTGACCGAGCCGCCGTAGAGCACTCGCACGCCCGCGGCGACCTCGTCCGAGGACAGCGCCTTCAGTTCCTCACGAATGGCACCGCACACTTCCTGAGCGTCCGACGCCGACGCGACCCGGCCGGTACCGATGGCCCATACCGGCTCGTAGGCGATGACGACCTTGGAGATGTCGTCGGCCGACAGTCCTTCGAGTGACCCGCGCAGCTGTGCCACGTTGTAGGCCACGTGCTCGCCGGCCTCACGGATGTTCAGACCCTCGCCGATGCACACGATCGGAGTGAGGCCGTTCTTCAGGGCCGCCTTCGTCTTGGCGAGCACGACGGCGTCGTCCTCGCTGTGCAGCGTGCGTCGCTCGGAGTGACCGACGACGACGAAGGTGCACCCCAGCTTGGCCAGCATCGATCCGCTGATCTCGCCGGTGAAGGCACCCTTGTCCTCGGACGAGACGTCCTGCGCACCGTAGGTGAGCAGCAGTTTGTCGCCCTCGACCAGGGTCTGCACGCTGCGGATGTCGGTGAACGGCGGGATCACCGTCACGTCGACCTTGTCGAAGTACTTCTCGGGCAACGAGAATGCGATCTTCTGCACCAGCGAGATGGCCTCGAGGTGGTTGAGGTTCATCTTCCAGTTGCCCGCGATGAGCGGCTTACGTGCCATGCGTTACGCCTCCAGGACGGATAGGCCGGGGAGCTGCTTGCCTTCGAGGTATTCGAGGGATGCACCGCCGCCGGTGGAGATGTGCGAGAAGCCGTCGTCGGGCAGTCCGAGGGTGCGTACCGCAGCGGCCGAGTCGCCGCCACCGACGACGCTGAACGCGCCCTTCTCGGTGGCTCCGATGATCGCTTCGGCGATGCCCTTGGTGCCGGCCGAGAACTTGTCGAACTCGAACACTCCGGCCGGTCCGTTCCAGAAGACGGTCTTGGCATTCGAAAGAACGACGGCGAAGCGGCTGACCGAATCGGGTCCGATGTCCAGACCCATCCAGCCGTCCGGAATCTCGGATGCCTTCACGGTCTTCGCCTCGGCGTCCGCCGCGAACTTGTCTCCGACGACGATGTCGACGGGCAGGTGGATCACGTCACCGAAACGCTCGAGCAGGTCCTTGCAGACCCCGATCTGGTCCTCCTGCAACAACGAGTTGCCGACCGAATATCCCTGCGCGGCAAGGAAAGTGAACGCCATGCCGCCGCCGATGACCAGGGTGTCGACCTTGGGGGCCAACGCCTCGATGACGCCGAGCTTGTCCGAGACCTTGGAGCCGCCGAGCACCACCGCGTAGGGACGCGCAGCGTCCTCGGTGAGCTTGGCCAGTACCTCGACCTCGGCCGCGACGAGAGTGCCCGCGTAGTGGGGCAGCAACTGCGCCACGTCGTAGACCGATGCCTGCTTGCGGTGCACGACGCCGAATCCGTCGGAGACGAAGGCCGCGTCGTCGCCGGCCAGAGCAACGAGCTCACGAGCCAGAGCAGCTCGCTCGGATTCGTCCTTGCTGGTCTCGCGCGGATCGAAGCGAATGTTCTCGAGCAGCAGCACGTCGCCGTCGGTCAGACCCTCGGCCCGAGCCTCGGCGTCCTGACCCACCACGTCGCCCGCGAGCTGAACGTGGCGTCCGAGCAGTTCGCCGAGCTTCGCTGCGACCGGAGCCAGGCTGTACTTCGCGTCGGGCTTGCCGTCGGGACGACCGAGGTGCGCGGTCACGATGACCTTGGCACCCGCCTCGACCAGTGCCCGGAGAGTCGGGATCGACGCCTGGATGCGGCCGGGGTCGGTGATCGTGCCGTCCTCGAGCGGGACATTGAAGTCCGATCGCACGAGGACGCCACGGCCTTCGACACCGGCATCGAGCAGATCCTGCAGTGTCTTGACAGCCATCGGTGTCAGAGGGACTTGCCGACGAGACCGATGAGGTCGGCGAGGCGGTTGGAGTAGCCCCACTCGTTGTCGTACCAGGAGACAATCTTGACCTGATCGTCGATGACCTTCGTCAGCGGCGCATCGAAGATCGACGAGTGCGGGTCGGTGACGATGTCCGAGGAGACGATCGGATCGGTGTTGTACTTCAGGATGCCCTTGAGGGGGCCCTCGGCTGCGGCCTTCATGGCGGCGTTGATGTCGTCGGCGCTTGCCTTCTTCTTCAACAGCGCAGTCAGGTCGGTGACCGAGCCGGTGGGGATCGGTACCCGAAGCGCGTAGCCGTCGAGCTTGCCGAGCAGCTGCGGGAGAACCAGGCCGATGGCCTTGGCCGCGCCGGTGCCGGTCGGGACCACGTTCAGGGCTGCAGCGCGGGCGCGACGCAGGTCGCTGTGCGGGCCGTCCTGCAGGTTCTGGTCCTGCGTGTACGCGTGAATGGTGGTCATCAGACCCGAGACGATGCCGAACTCGTCGTCGAGAACCTTGGCGATGGGGCCGAGGCAGTTGGTGGTGCACGACGCGTTGGAGATGATGTTCTGGCTGCCGTCGTACTTGTCGTCGTTGACGCCCATCACGATGGTGATGTCCTCGCCCTTGGCGGGCGCGGAGATGATGACCTTCTTGGCACCGGCATCGATGTGGCCCTGTGCCTTGGCAGCGTCGGTGAAGATGCCGGTGGACTCGACGACGACGTCGACACCCAGGTCACCCCACGGAAGTGCGGACGGGCCCTCACGCAGCGACAGCGCCTTGATCTTCTGGCCACCGACGACGATGGTGTCCTCGCCCTCGAGCGAGACATCGTGCGGCAAGCGACCCAGGATCGAGTCGTACTTGAGCAGGTGTGCGAGCGATGCGTTGTCGGTCAGGTCGTTGACAGCAACGATTTCGATGTCGGTGGTACCGAGCGCCTTCTGCGCATCGACAGCCCTGAAGAAGTTACGCCCGATGCGGCCGAAGCCGTTGACGCCTACCCGGATCGTCACTGTTCGCTCCTAAAAGTTGTGAAAACAGATGTCTGATTGTGCCTGCGTGCGGGGTGCCACACGCGGTTCCCACCCTAGTGTGCGCGCAGGCAGAGCGCGCGCATCACGTGATCGGGCCGGTCATGCCTCGTCGAGCAACTCGGCGGTGACGGCGGACTCGGTGTCCGGAATTCCGGTTTCCTTCGCCTTGCGGTCGGCCATGGACAGCAGGCGTCGAATTCGGCCTGCCACAGCGTCCTTGGTCATCGGCGGGTCGGCCAACTGGCCGAGTTCCTCGAGCGACGCCTGGCGATGCTGTACCCGGAGCGAGCCCGCGGCGGCCAGATGATCCGGCACGTCCTCGCCGAGGATGTGCAGGGCCCGCTCGACGCGCGCTGCGGCGGCGACGGCGGCCCTGGCCGAGCGGCGCAGGTTGGCGTCGTCGAAGTTGGCGAGCCGGTTCGCGGTTGCCCTGACCTCGCGTCGCATCCGTCGTTCTTCCCAGATCAACCGGGTGTCCTGTGCGCCCATGCGGGTGAGCAGTGCCCCGATCGCCTCGCCGTCGCGGACGACCACTCGATCGGTGCCGCGGACCTCGCGTGCCTTGGCGGCCACGCCGAGGCGTCGAGCGGCTCCGACGAGCGCGAGAGCTGCCTCGGGACCCGGGCAGCTGATCTCCAGAGCCGAGGATCGACCCGGTTCGGTGAGTGAACCGTGCGCCAGGAATGCGCCCCGCCATGCCGCCTCGGAGTCCCCCACCGTGCCGCCGACCACCTGGGCGGGCAGGCCGCGAACCGGGCGACCGCGCAGGTCCAACAGGCCGGTCTGCCGCGCCAGTGCCTCGCCGTCCTTGGCCACGCGCACCACGTAGCGAGAGGTCTTGCGGAGCCCGCCTGCTCCGAGCATGTGCACGTCGGAGGAGTAGCCGTACAGCTCGAAGATCTCCCGACGCAGCCGTCTCGCAATGGACCCGAGATCCACCTCTGCCTCGACCACCACGCGGCCTGCCACGATGTGCAATCCGCCGGCGAATCGCAGGAGTGCGGACACCTCGGCCTTGCGGCAACTGACCTGACTGACGGTGAGCCTGCTCAGCTCGTCCTTGACCTCCGCTGTCATGGCCACGAAGTGATCCCCTCTCTGCGTGCGGTAGTCGGTGCGGTGCCGTCGGTGGACGACACGATGGAACCGAGAGCCGCAGCAAGCTTGCCGTAATGATGTGCGTGGGTGCCGTTTTCGGCAACGTCGACGTAGACGACCTCGGCACCGAGCCGGGCCGCTGCCCGCGCCACGTGCTCGCGGTTGCTGCCTTCCGGGACCGAGGCGGAATCGACCAACACGTAGTCGATTCCCAAATCCGGTGCGTGTTGGGAGAGTACGTGGACATGGCGCTCGGCGGAGAATCCGGTGGTCTCCCCCAGCTCCGGTGCCAGGTTCAACACCAGTACCTTCGGCGCGCTCGTGCGAGCGAGCGCGGCGAGCTGATCGGGCACCAACACGTGCGGGATGACGCTGGAGAACCACGATCCCGGTCCGAGCACCACGAGGTCGGCCTTATCGATCGCAGCGAGTGCATCCGCCGAGGCAGGCGGTTCGGGTGGCAACAGTCGAACGCGGCGAACCTTGCCCGGAGTCGTCGCCACCGCAACCTGTCCGCGAATGACGCGGCTCACACGTGGGTCGTCCTCCAGACCGGAGACATCGGCCTCGATGTCGAGTGCGATCGGCGACATCGGAAGCACCCGTCCGTCGATTCCGAGCATCCGCACCATCTCGTCGAGTGCGGCGATCGGATCGCCCAGTACCTCGGTGAGGCCGGCGAGGATGAGGTTGCCCACCGAATGCCCGGCCAGAGCGCCCGTGCCGCCGAAGCGGTGCTGCAGGACGTCCGTCCAGAGCTGCGTCCTCTCGTCCGATCGTGCCAGCGCAGCCAGTGCCATGCGCAGGTCTCCGGGCGGAATGACGCCGAGCTCGGCCCGCAGACGCCCCGAGGATCCCCCGTCGTCGGCGACCGTGACGATGGCGGTGACGTCGGGACCGAGCAGCCGGGCCGCCGACAGCGTGGCGTACAGGCCGTGCCCGCCGCCGAGCGCGACGATCCTGGGGCCCGCTGTCGGTACTTCGGTGTCGACCTCGCTCATTCGCGACCCAGATCCCGATGCAGCACGCGCACCGACACATCACCCTGGTCGGCGAGAATTGCCGCCAGTGCCTCGGTCATCGCGACACTTCGATGCTTCCCTCCGGTGCAGCCAACGGCCACCGTCATGTACCTCTTGCCTTCCCGCACGTATCCCTCGATGGTCAGATTCAGCAGGTGCGTGTACGTCTGCAGATAATCGCGTGCCCCGTCCTGCCCCAACACGTAGTCGCGAACGTCCGCGTCCTGGCCGGTATGTTCGCGCAGCTCGGGCACCCAATGTGGGTTGGGCAGAAAGCGCACGTCGCAGACCAGGTCGGCGTCCATCGGCAGGCCGTACTTGAAGCCGAACGACTGCACGGTGACGCCCACTCCGGTGGTCTCGGCCGCGCCGAACACCGTCTCGATCTTGCGCCGGAGTTGATGCACGGACAGGGACGTGGTGTCCACCGTGAGATCCGCAGCTGCCTTGACCTGAGCGAGTCGCAACCGTTCGGCGGTGATGCCCTCGGTCAGCGTTCCGTCCTGACCGTCGTTCTGCAGGGGATGGCTACGCCGGTTGGACTCGAATCGACGGATCAGCACGGCGTCGGACGCATCCAGGAAGAGCACTCTGTTGCGCACGCCCTTGGAGTCGAGTTCTTTCACCACCCAGCCCAGATCGCCGGTGAACAGGCGGCTTCGAACGTCCATCACCAGTGCCAGACGCTCGATTCTGGGCTTGGACTCGCGTCCGAGATCGACCATCTTGGAGATGAGCTCCGGCGGTAGGTTGTCGGCGACGTACCAGCCGAGATCCTCGAGAATCTTGGCCGCAGTGCGCAATCCTGCACCGGACACCCCGGTGACCAACGCCACCTCGATCTCGTCGTGCTGCGACTCCCCCTCGATGGACTGCTCGAGGTGTTCTTCGGACGGTGGATGTCTCTGTGTCTGGTGTTCGCTCACTACGAAGCCTGTCCCGCCGATTCCACACGCGGTGCGATCGCATGTTCCGCCGTGTTCTCGCCCGATGTCGTTGCACTTGCGTTGCCATCATCGCCTACATCGGCGTCGTCCGTGTCGGAACCCAGCGCGGCCAGCACCGACTTGGCCGTGGTCTCTCCGATTCCCGGAACCTCGACGATCTCCGCGACCGTTGCACGCTTGAGGTTGGCGACCGAACCGAAGTGTGCCACCAACGCTGTTCGACGCGACTCACCGAGTCCGCGAACCGAATCGAGGGCCGACGCCGTCATCCGCCGTGATCGCTTGCTGCGATGGAACGTGATCGCAAACCGGTGCGCTTCGTCTCGGACCCGTTGCAGCAGATAAAGCGATTCGCTCGTGCGCGGCAGGATGACCGGATCCTCCTCCCCCGGAACCCATACCTCCTCGAGACGCTTCGCCAGACCGACCACAGCGACGTCGGTCACGCCGAGCTCGTCCATTACCGCTGCGGCGGCGGCCACCTGAGGGGCACCGCCGTCGACGACGAACAGGTTGGGTGGATACGCGAATTTTCGCGGTCTGCCGGTCTGCGGATCCAAGGCCGCTTCGGGGGCCAGATCGCCCCCTGTTCCCTCGGCCGTACCGTCGGCCGAATGTCGCAAAAATCGGCGACGAGTCACCTCGGCGATGCTCGCCACGTCGTCGGAATGCCCGTCGCCTGCCGCTTCCTTGATCGCGTAGTGGCGGTAGTCGCTCTTGCGGGGCAGTCCGTCCTCGAAGACGACGAGCGAGGCCACCACGTCGGTTCCCTGCACGTGGGAGATGTCGATGCACTCGATGCGCAGTGGTGCGGAATCCAGATCCAGCGCCTCCTGAATACCCTGCAGCGCAGCCGATCTGGACGTGAAGTCGCCTGCACGCTTGAGCTTGTGCTGCTGCAGGGCCTCCTTGGCGTTGCGCTCGACGGTCTCGGCCAACGCCTTCTTGTCGCCGCGTTGCGGAACTCGCAAGGTCACGTTCGAGCCCCGGAGTTCACTGAGCCAGACCTGAACCTCGTCGGCGTTGTCCGGCAGGACCGGAACCAGTACTTCCCTCGGGACGGCATTGGATCCACCGTCGTCGCCGCCCGGTGCCTGTGCGGACAGGGCTGCCTGCTCGCCGTAGAACTGCGTCAGGAACTGTTCGACCAGGGCGGGCAGATCGGCCTCGTCCTGGCGTTCGATCACCTCGCCTGCCTTCTCCACCACCCAGCCGCGTTGCCCTCGCACACGGCCGCCGCGGACGTGGAATACCTGAACTGCCGCTTCCAGGGCATCGGTGGCGAAGGCGACGAGATCGGCGTCGGTGCCGTCGCCGAGCACCACTGCCTGCTTCTCCAGTGCTCGACGCAGCGCACCGACGTCGTCTCGCAGACGCGCGGCGGTCTCGAAATCGAGGTCCTCGGACGCAGCCTGCATCTTCTTCTCGAGCTGACGAACGAGCTTGTCCGTCTTACCGGCCAGGAAGTCACAGAAGTCCTCGACGGTGCGCCGATGCTCGTCGGCGCTGACTCGGCCGACACACGGTGCCGAGCACTTGTCGATGTAACCCAGCAGGCAGGGCCTGCCGATCTGATTGTGGCGCTTCAGCACTCCGGTCGAGCACGTGCGGGCGGGGAACACCCGCAACAGAAGATCCAGCGTCTCCCGAATCGCCCACGCGTGCGCGTAGGGGCCGAAATACCGCACGCCCTTGCGCCTCGGTCCGCGGTAGACGAACAACCGCGGGTATTCCTCGTTCATCGTCACCGCGAGCATCGGGTAGCTCTTGTCGTCGCGATATCGGACGTTGAACCGTGGATCGAACTCCTTGATCCAGTTGTACTCGAGCTGCAGGGCCTCGACCTCGGTGGTCACCACCGTCCACTCCACCGAAGCCGCGGTGGTGACCATCTGGCGAGTGCGAGGATGCAGCGAGGCGATGTCTGCGAAGTAGGAATTGAGCCGACTGCGGAGGCTTTTGGCCTTTCCTACGTAGACGACGCGACCGTGCGGATCGCGGAATTTGTACACCCCCGGCTCCACCGGGATGGTTCCGGTGGCCGGGCGGTAGGTAGCGGGGTCGGACACGGCAACCACGTTAGCCGTCGGGTCCGACGTTCTCCGCATCCGCAGCTCAGCTGTGGTGCGGAGTTCCGACGTCAGTCCCGATCGACCTCGATGTCCGGAACCGAGGCGGCGGGCGCGTACTTACGCTCGAGTGTGCGGAACTGTCTCACCGCCGCGACCGCGTGGTCACGATCGTTGGACTGGATGGCCATCACGTTGATGAACTCGTCGTCGGGAATGTCGACTCTGGCCCACATGGCTCCGTCCGGGAAGGACAGGCCACGCACCAGATCCCATTCGATGAGACGCTCCGACAACAGGTTCCGTACCGCGACACCGGCCGGCCCGACGCGAATGCGCGGGCGCGTCAGCACTAGCGCCAGGCCTCCCAGAAGGACTCCGATTCCCGCCATCGCGAGCTGGTCGGCGGTTCTGAAGTACACCCCGGTCGGCGACACTCGCAGCAGGACGGCGACGGTCGAGTGCGCCACCACGAGCAGTACCGCGGTCGCGATGGCGTAGCGGGCCGACTTACGCGACTTCACCACCATGTCCCACTCGGCGGACGGTGCGCTGCCGGTCACGTGAACTCCTGATTCGTCCAGGGTTGGCGGAGATGCTTGAGAGTCAGCGCCGTGTCGATCGCGGCCGCCGTGGCCTGTGCGCCCTTGTCCTCGAACGAACCGGGCAGTCCGGCGCGATCGAGCGCCTGCTGCTCGTCGTTGGTGGTGAGCACGCCGTTGGTGACCGGAGTGCCCTCGTCGAGCGAGACACGCGTCAGCCCGGCCGTCACGGCGTCGCAGACGTACTCGAAATGCGGTGTGCCGCCACGGATGACGACGCCGAGAGCGACGACGGCGTCGTGGTTGCGGGCCAGCGCCTGCGCGACGACGGGCAGTTCGATGGCTCCGGCGACACGGATGACCGTGACGTCCTCGATCCCCGCCGACTCGGCTTTGCGAAGTGCACCGTCGAGCAGCGCCTGGGAGATCTTCTGGTGCCATTGACCGGCCACGATCGCCAGCTTGAGATCACTCGCGCCTGCCAGCTGCAGGGTGGGTTCGCCTTCGCCGCTCATGATGTGGCCCCATTCTCGTTGGCAGGAGTGGAGCCTGCGGAATGACCATTTTCGAAGTCGTCGAGCCCGGTGAGGTCGTGGCCCATGCGGTCGCGCTTGGTGCGCAGGTAGGTGAGGTTCTCGGCGTTGGCGCGCAACGGCATCGGCACTCGCTCGGTCACGTGCAGTCCGTAGCCGTCGAGTCCCACTCGTTTGGCGGGGTTGTTGGTCAGCAGCCGCATCGAGGACACGCCGAGGTCGACGAGGATCTGGGCACCGATTCCGTAGTCGCGCGAGTCGGCGGGGAGTCCGAGCTGCAGGTTGGCGTCGACGGTGTCGGAGCCTGCGTCCTGGAGTTGGTAGGCCTGGAGCTTGTGCAGCAGACCGATGCCGCGACCTTCGTGTCCGCGCATGTACAGCACGATGCCGCGGTCCTCGGCGGCGACCATTTCCAGCGCCGCGTCGAGCTGTGGTCCGCAGTCGCAGCGCAGTGATCCGAACACGTCGCCGGTGAGGCATTCGGAGTGCACTCGAACGAGCACGTCGTTGCCGTCCCCGTCGGGGCCCGCGATGTCGCCGCGGACGAGCGCGACGTGTTCGACCTCGTCGTAGATGCTCTGGTAGCCGACGGCGCGGAAGGTGCCGTGGCTGGTGGGGATTCGGGCGTCGGCGACGCGGACGACGTGCTTCTCGTGCTTGCGACGCCAGGCGATGAGGTCGGCGATGGAGATGAGAGCGAGGTCGTGTTCGTCGGCGAAGACGCGCAGTTCGTCGGTCTGTGCCATCGCGCCCTCGTCCTTCTGGCTGACGATTTCGCAGATGACGCCTGCAGGCCTCAGGTCTGCCATGCGGGCGAGGTCGACGGCCGCCTCGGTGTGGCCGGGGCGACGCAGCACTCCGCCGTCCTTGGCGCGCAGGGGTACGACGTGGCCCGGCCGGGTGAAGTCGTTGGCTCCGGTGTCGGGATCGGCGAGCAGTCGCATCGTGGCCGCCCGGTCGGATGCCGAGATTCCGGTGCCGATGCCTTCGCGGGCGTCGACGGTGACGGTGTACGCGGTGCCGTGCTTGTCCTGATTGGTGGCGAACATCGGTGGCAGGCCGAGCCGGTCGCAGTCCTCACCGGAGAGCGGAACGCAGAGGTAACCGGAGGTGTAGCGGACCATGAAGGCGACCAGTTCGGGGGTGGCCTTCTCGGCGGCGAAGATGAGGTCGCCTTCGTTCTCGCGGTCCTCGTCGTCGACGACCACCACTGCTTTGCCCGCAGCGATGTCCGCAACTGCGCGCTCGATACTGTCGAACCTGGTCACCACGGTGTGCTCCATACGTCTCGGGCCTGGCTCAGCGCCCTGGAAATTCTCCGATGCACCATCGATTGCGTGCACGTCAACAGTACTTACTGTGCGTCGATCGTCTGCAGCCGCTCCACGTACTTGGCGATGACGTCGACTTCGAGGTTGACCGGCGTTCCGACCTCGGCCGTGCCGAGAGTGGTCAGGTCGAGGGTGGTGGGGATCAGGGAGATCTCGAACCAGTGCGCACCGTCGTCGGCACCGAGTCCGGAGACGGTGAGCGAGACGCCGTCGACGGTGATCGAGCCCTTCTCGACGACGTAGCGTGCGACCGAGGTGGGCAGTGCGATGCGCACGACCGTCCAGTTCTCCGACGGGGACCGGCCGATGATGGTCCCGGTGCCGTCCACATGGCCCTGCACCAGGTGCCCACCGAGGCGGCTGCCGAGCGCGGCTGCCCGCTCGAGGTTGACGCGGCTGCCCACATCGAGGGCACCGAGGCTCGAGCGGTTCAGAGTTTCCTGCATGACGTCGGCGGTGAATCCGCCGTCGGGCAGTACCTCGACGACGGTCAGGCAGACGCCGTTCACGGCGATGGAGTCGCCGTGGCCTGCATCCGAGGTCACCACCGGTCCGCGGACGGTGAACCGCGCGGCGTCGGGAAGTTCGTCCTTGGCCACGATCTCGCCGAGCTCTTCGACAATTCCGGTGAACATCTACTTCGCTCCTTCGGGCACGACGCCGATCAGAATGTCGTTGCCGATCATGGTGACTGTCTCCGTGCGGAACCGAATTGCGTCGGCAATTGTTCCGATACCCGCATTCTCCACCGCTGCGGGCCCGCTGCCCAACACGGCCGGCGCGACGTACGCCACGACGCGGTCCACGAGCCCGGCGGCGAGGAACGCTCCGGCCAACGTCGGACCGCCTTCGAGCTGGATGTCGGTGTGCTCGTGCAGAGCGTCGATCACGGCGGCGGGGTCGTGTGTGTCCAGGAACACGGTGGGTGCGTCGGATCCACGGATTGCCGCGGTCGACGGAATCGGCCGAGATCCGACGACGACGCGGACGGGCTGGTGGGGCGCAAGGGTCCCGTCGGGACGTCGTGCGGTCAGGCGCGGGTCGTCGGCCAGTACGGTGCCGGTTCCCACCACGATGGCGTCGAGCTTGGCCCGTTCGGCGTGGACGTGCGCCCGGGACTGCGGTCCGGTGATCCACTGGCTCGTGCCATCCGCCGCCGCGCTACGGCCGTCCAGGGTGGCGGCATATTTCCACGTCACGTGCGGCCGCCCGGTGCGTTGCTTGTGCAACCAGGCTCGCAGCGGACCCTGCCGCACCTCGGTCTCGCCGGTCCCCTGTTCGACGCGAATGCCCGCCGCGCGCAGGGTGTCTCCGCCGCCCGATGCGAGCGGATTCGGATCTGCGACGGCATGCACGACTGCGGCGATGCCCGCCGCGATCAGGGCCATTGAGCACGGTCCGGTGCGGCCGGTGTGGTTGCAGGGTTCGAGGGTCACCACCGCGGTACCGCCGCGAGCTCGGTCCCCGGCCTCGGCCAGCGCGACGATCTCGGCGTGTGGTCCGCCGGGCGGGCGAGTCGAACCGATGCCGACGACGATGCCGTCGGCATCGAGGATCACCGCGCCGACCGGGGGGTTGGGACTGCTGATGCCCCGGGCGGCTTCGGATGCCTCGACGGCGAGGGCCATGGCGTCCGCGACGGACAGTGTTGCGCCCTGGCCGTTCATTACGACAGGTGATGTGATGCGCGGGCGGCGCGGGCACGGAGGTCGCGCACGGCGACCGCGGGGTCGGCGGTGTTGTAGACGGCCGATCCGGCCACGAAACAGTCGATTCCGGCCTCCGCGGCCTGCTCGATCGTATCGGAGTTGATGCCGCCGTCGATTTCCACTATCAGCCGGAGATCACCGGAATCGACAAGTGCCCGAACAGCTTTCGCCTTGGAGAGCACCTCGGGCATGAACGACTGTCCGCCGAAGCCCGGCTCCACGCTCATCACCAGCAGGGTGTCGAAGTCGCGCAGGATCTCGAGGTACGGCTCGATGGGTGTTCCCGGCTTGACGGACAGGCCTGCTTTCGCGCCCGCGGCGCGGATGTCGCGTGCCACTGCGGACGGGTCGTCGGTTGCCTCGGCGTGGAAGGTGACGTTGTACGCCCCGGCCTCGGCGTAGGGCGGAGCCCAGCGGGCCGGGTCCTCGATCATCAGGTGGCAGTCGAGGGGGATGTTCGTCGCCTTCAGCAAGCTCTCCACGACCGGCAGACCCAGGGTGAGGTTCGGCACGAAGTGCGCGTCCATGACGTCGACGTGCAGCCAGTCGGCTCCGGCCACCGCCTCGGCTTCGGCAGCCAGACGAGCGAAATCAGCGGACAGGATCGAGGGGGCAATCATCGGGGAAACCACGATTGACGAGCCTAGCCCAGCCGGTATCGTTCGCCCATGACCACCATGGATTACGCGGCGACGGTGATCGCCGAGTTGCCCGAGGTCACCGAGGGTGTTCGGTACGGCCATCCGGCATGGTCGGTGGGCAAGAACGTCTTCGTGTGGATTCGGCCGTTCAGCAAGGCCGATCTGAAGCGGTTCGGCAGCGAGATTCCGCCCAGCGGGCCGATCCTCGCGGTCCGCACCGCTGATCCGAACGAAAAGGAAGCCATCCTCGCCGCCCACCCGCGGGCGTGCTTCACCATCCCGCATTTCGACGGGTTCGCCGCCTTTCTGGTCGACATCGACAACACCGGCGACGACGAACTGCGAGAACTGATCGTCGACGGCTGGCTGGTCTACGCCCCGAAGGATGTGGCCGAGACGTTCCTGGCCGGCGACTGATCACATCGGCATGCTGTTTACATCGGTTTACGCAGCGCCGCCATGAACATCGCGTCCGTACCGTGTCGGTGCGGCCACAGTTGCACCGACGTGCCGTCTCCGAGTTGTGGGACACCCGGCACCAGCTCACGGGTACTGAGCGGCTCGACGCCGTAGCGGCGGATCGCGTCGGCGACGACGGCCGTGGTTTCGGACAGATGCGGCGAGCAGGTCGAGTACAGCACCACTCCACCGGGGCGAACCAGCTGTATTGCCGCTGCCAGCAGTTCTTTCTGCAGAGTCACGAGCGCCGCCACGTCGGAAGGTTGTCGACGCCAGCGTGCTTCGGGCCTGCGTCGCAGGGCACCGAGTCCGGTGCACGGCGCATCGACGAGCACTCGGTCGTAGCCGCCGTCGAGTCCGGACGCTCGACCGTCGACGGTGTGCACCGTCACCGGAAGATCTTTCGTCGTCTTCGACACCAGATCGGCTCGGTGCGGGGTCGGTTCGACGGCGTCGACCGTGGCACCGTCGATTTCGGCGATGGCACCGATCAGGGCAGCTTTACCGCCCGGTCCGGCGCACAGGTCCAGCCACCGGCCACCGTCCTCGCCGACGAGCGGTGCCAGGGTGAGCGCCCGGCCGACGAGTTGACTGCCTTCGTCCTGCACTCCGGCCAACCCGTCACGGACGGCGTCGATCTTGCCGGGATCACCGCCGTCGAGGTGCACGGCATACGGCGAATAGGGCCCCTCTTCTCCCCCGGTGATCAGCGCCAGTTCTTCGGCGGAGATCTCTCCGGGCCGGGCGACCAGGTGCACCGAGGGGCGCGCGTCGTCGGCCTCGAGGACGGCGGCGAGTTCACCGGCGTCGGCACCGAGTGCATCGGCGAAGGCCTGCGCGATCCACGTGGGATGCGCGTACTCGAACGCGAGGTGGCCGACGGGATCGACCCCCGCCTCGGGCGCAAGTTCGTCGACCCACTGCGCCGCCGTGCGTTCGGACACGCGCCGCAACACGGCGTTGACGAAACCGGCTTTGCCGGAACCGAATTCGGACCGAGCCAGGTCCACCGACGTGGCGACGGCGGCGTGAGGAGCCACCCGTGTACGCAGCAGTTGATACGAGCCGAGCCGCAGAATGTCGAGTAGTGGTCCGTCGATCTCGGCGGCGGGCCGACCGGCGGCGTGGGCGATCACCGCGTCGAGCACACCACGAGCTCGGGACGCGCCGTACGCGAGTTCGGTGGCCAGTGCCGCGTCGCGTGAGTCGAGCTTGCGCTCTCGCAGCAAACCGGGCAGCACCAGGTTGGCGTAGGCATCCCGCTCGCGCACGGCCTTCAGCACGTCCCTGGCCGCGCGACGGGCCGGGTCGATCGCGTCGACGGCACGGGGTCCCCCGCCCTGCGGGGGCCGGTTTCCCTTCGGACCACGCGCACCGGGCGACTTCTTGGTGGTCTTTCGGGCCGGACTCGACTCGCGCTTTCGAGGCCTGTCGGGTTCTGTCATCGCGCTACCGCCGTATCGTCCAGCCGAGCGCCGCGCGCCCAGTCGAGTGCCTTCATGAGCTTCTTGCCCTGCGGTTGAACTTCGCCGAGAACCACTGCCGTCGTACCTGTTCCGATGTGCACCCCGGACTTGCGCACCTCGATCGAACCCGGCGCGAGCGTGTCCTCGGAGTGCTGAACCGGTGAGATCTTGACGCGGAGTTCACCGATCGTGGTCCATGCGCCCGGTGCGGGGGTCACCGATCTGATGTGCCGATCGACGAATGCAGCAGACCGCGTCCAGTCGATGCGTGCGGCGTCGACGCTGACCTTGCTCGCGTAGGAGATCCCGTCCTCGGGCTGCGGATGCGCCGATGCCGTCCCGTCCTCGATCGCGTCGAGGGTGGCAGCGAGTAGGTCTGCTCCGCTCGACGCCAGCCGGGTGAGCAGGTCCCCCGTCGTGTCGGTTGCGCGTACCCGCTCGGTGACGACGCCGAGTACCGGGCCGGTGTCCATTCCCGCGTCGAGCAGGAAGGTGGAGGCACCGGTGATCTCGTCGCCTGCGGCGATGGCGGCCTGTACCGGCGCGGCACCTCGCCATGCGGGCAGCAACGAGAAGTGCAGATTGATCCAGCCGAAGCGAGGGATGTCCAGCACCGGCTGCGGCAGCAGTGCCCCGTACGCGACCACCGGACACACGTCGGGTGCGAGTTCGGTGAGCTGTGAGACGAAATCCGGATCCGCGGGCTTCGCGGGTGTGAACACGGGGATTCCGTGCTCGTCGGCCAGCTGCCCGACCGGTGAGCGCATCGTCTTGCGACCTCTACCGGCAGCGGCGTCGGGCCGAGTCACCACCGCGATCACCTCGTGGCGTTCGGACTCGAGCAGTGCCCGCAGCGACGGGACCGCGGGCTCCGGTGTACCGGCAAAGACGACGCGCACTCGAGCAACTCCCTGGGATGGACGAAAGGATCTCGGGTGTCCATCCTAGGGAGTCGCAAGCACTGCGGACGATTCCGCACCTGCCGGTCACGGCGCGTCGGGGGCGTCGACCGTGTCGTCGGGATCTCGATCGGTCGAACCGTCCTCGGCGAGTATCCGATACAGCGACCTGCGGGCTTCGGTGAGAATCTCGGCGGCCCGCTCCACCTGTTTCGGTGTGCCCACTCCGGCGACCTGACCGGCTGCGCCCATCAACTGGCCGATGAGCGCCCGAAGATCCCGGGCGTCGACTCCGACGGACTCTGCCACGTCGTCCCACGGGCTGCCCAGGTCGGCACGATGGGCCTCGATGTGTGTTCGACCCTCGTCGGTCAGCGCAGCGGTCTTGCGGCCGGCCACCTTGTCGATGAGGACCAGGCCCTCGTCTTCGAGTTGCGACAGGGCCGGATAGATGGAGCCAGGACTCGGCTTCCAGGTGCCGTTGCTCTTCTCGGCGATCTGCTGGATCAGTTCGTATCCGTGCATCGGACGTTCCTCGAGCAGCAGGAGGATTGCAGCGCGCACGTCCCCGCGACGCCCTCGCCCTCCCCGACCGCGACCTCGACCGAAATCTGCGTTCGGCCCGAAACCACCGGGACCGAAACCACCGGGACCGAAACCGGGGCGCATGCCTTCCGGTCCCCGTCCGAACGGCCCACCGGCACCGTGCCTGCTCCGTTCACCGTGACCTCTCCTGCCGCGGCCGCGCTCTCGTGGACCGTGATCGTCCGACGGGCCGCGGTCCTCACTCTGCGCGACCCACATCTGGAACGGCGCGCCACGCATGTGTCGACGTGCTCCTGCGCGACGTCCGAATTCGTGTGCGAAACCTTCGAATGCGTAATTCATGTCGTACTCCTTAGTATCGATTGACACATCGACGATATATCGACAATAGATCTTTGACAAGGTCCAGAGGCAACCTCTACGTTTCCGACTCCGAGGAACGCGCCCTGGACGGCTCTCGCTCGCTAGGATGACGCGGTCGGTACGAGCTCTCGTCCAACGGACCGAAACAGCGGCCGGCTCTACCGCGCTCGCGCAACCACGCTCGCGCACCAACGAGGGAGGCCGTGTGGCCGGATCGACGAGGCGATGCGTGACCGTCGTGCTCGGATGCGTCCTCGCCATCGTCCTGCTCGCCGGCTCCAACGTTCTCGGCCAACGAACCTCCGTACTGATCGACGACATCGCACAGCTCGCGGGAGGTATCACGGCGACGATCGTCTGCTGGCGGACGGCGTCGAGAAGAACGGGCACCGAACGGCAGTGGCGCGTTCTGATGGCCGCCGGAATGGCCTGCTGGAGTGCAGGCATGGCGGTCTGGGCCTTCTATCGATCCGCTCTCGGCATGCCGCTGCCGACCGCGTCCGTCGCCGACGTCGGATTCTTTCTCTTCCCGATCCTCGCCGTGCCTGCCCTGCTGGCCTTCGTCGGCCCGTCGCCCTGGCGGGCTGCCTCCAGTGCACGCCATGTCTGGGTGATGTCGTTGCTCGACGGGGCCGTCGTCGTCGGGTCGCTCTTCGTTCTCTCCTGGGCAACCGTGCTCGGCGCGGTCGTGCATTCGTCGGAATCCGACTCGATCGAGTTCCTGGTGGCGATCATGTACCCCATCACCGACCTGGTACTCGTGGCCATGATCGTGCTGCTCGCCGTGATCCCGAGGATCGCCGCGCGATATCGGACGCAGCTCACCCTGCTCGGCGCCGGAATCCTGATGATGGCGATATCCGACAGCATCTACGCGTATCTCGTCGCCACCGGTGCGGACTTCATGCCGGTTCTGACCGACGGCGGATTCATCGCAGGCACAGCGCTCATCGCTCTCGCGGCTGCTGCCCCGAGGACCGTGGACGACAACCCGGCACCGCGTGACTCGTCGACACACAGCTCGTCGCTGTACGGATCGTCGCTGCACGAATCGAAGCCCACCGAGTCGGACTGCACCGAGGCCGTCACCGGCGCGAGAACGCAATTGCTGTTGCCGTACGCACTCATGGGTGCGATCGGGATCGTGTTGGCGATACTGCGTGTGCAGACCGGGGAGCTGGACTCGACCGTGGTGGTACTCGGGGTTGCAGTGGTGTTGCTCTCACTCGTTCGCCAGGTGATCACCCTGGTGCAGAACGACAATCTGCTGCGAAGCCTGACTCGGGCGCAGGCCGAGTTGACGTACCGCGCGCATCACGACGGGTTGACCGGATTGCTCAACCGGTCGTCGTTCGACGAACACCTTCGGGCGGCGGTGAACGACGCCCGAGCGGGCCGAGGCCGCGCCGTCCTGCTGCTCATCGACCTCGACGACTTCAAGAGCGTCAACGACAGATTCGGACACGGCGGCGGCGACCGACTACTGGTCGAACTCGCACGCCGCCTCGAGCGATGCGTCGTGGACGGAGTGGTGGCCCGCTTCGGCGGCGACGAGTTCACTGCCCTGGTGTACGCCGACCTCGATGCCGGTCGCGCGACGGCGGTCCGCATCGCCGAGACGATGCGGACCGCCCACGAGATCGACGGCCATTCGGTGTCGGTCGGCGTGTGCGTGGGCGTGGTGCAGATCGGTCAGCTCGACCGCACACCCCACGACAGCACGAGCGTGGCCGGCTCCGACACCGCCGACGAGGACGAGCTGATGCGGCTGGCCGACCGAGCGATGTACGAGGCCAAACGCGAGGGCAAGGCCGGCATCTACGCCTACGACACCGCGGGTGCACTCACCGCGGTGCCGAGCACCTCCGATCAGGCGACCCTGGGGACCAGGCCGAAAATGGTTGCAGGTGAACCGGATCCGGCTCGGTTGATCGGGCCGCCGACCAGAACGTAGGCACCCGTGGTCGGAATCGACTCCAGATTGGTCAGGTTCTCCAGACTGATCCGACGCCGGTCGTAGAGCTTGACCGACACCGGATAGGTGTCGTCGTTGCCCAGATCGGGTCCGAAGGTGTCGGTGCCGAGGGCACCTCTGTCGGCTAGCCTGCCCGTGTCGATCAACCACTGCGCTGCTTCCGGAGAGAACCCGGGTTGGTGCGTCACACCGTCCGCGTCCGCGTTGGCGTACGCATCGGTCCCCCAGCGTGACGCCCATCCGGTCCACAGAACGACAGCCGCCCCTGGTGGAATGGCACCGTTGACGGCTTCCCAGTTCTGCAGGTCGGCCACGGTCACGGCGTAGTCGGCGTCGGCCGCCGCCCGATCACGAATGTCGATCTTCACCGCGGGCAGAAACAGATCCTCCGGATCGAGCTGGTCGGCGGTCAGGCCACCTTCCTGGAAGTGCGCGGGTGCGCCCCAGTGCGTGCCGGTGTGCTCGCCCTCCTTGACGTACTGGAGGTAGAAGCCGTCGTCTGCGACGGTGAACGCCGTCTCGAGCGAGAATTCGGGATCGCCAGGAAAGATCGGGGTGAGCGCCGGATCGTTGATGTGCGACAGGGACACGATCCGGAGCATTCGGTCCAACGGAACGGCCGGTGTCGGTGGCTGCGCCGAGCCGGTACCCGGCAGGGCGTCGGCGGTGGCAGGTGCGGCCAGACGGGCACCGATCACCACTGCCAAACCTGTTGTCGCACGGCGAAAGAGCTGCCTTCTCTTCATGTCCCCGACCCACCTTTCATCGGCGCCCCGTGCGCCGCCCCGAGGCAACCCTAGGCCACGTCGAGCCGGGACGGCGGAATCAGCCGATTCGAATCGGGTCTATCTGGACCCGCACTCCGCCGCCGAGTTTCTTGGCACTGCGCGATGCCTGCGCGGTGGCCAGTGCCCGCGCCAACGCCGCTCCGGTGCTGCGTGGCACGCGTATCAACAACCGCTGCACATCACCGGGCAGTGCGTCCTCACCGCCGCCCGCCGGCGCCCGTTGGCCGTCCGGCAGATCGACCGGTCCGAGTATTTCCACCGACTCGGGCAGATCTGCGCTCTCCACCAGCGCGGTGATCGCATCGGTGGTTCCGTCGACGGCCGCAACGTGCACGGCGGGCGGGAACCGTACCTCCACTCGTTCGTACAACTGACTTCTGGCGTGCCACAGCGGGTCCCAGCGAACCAGTGCCTGCACCGTGGGTATCTCGGACTCGGCGACGACGACCACTCGTCCGCCTGCCGTGCCCGGCCGAACCAAAGCGGCGGCGGTCATCCACCGACGCAGCGTCTCCTCGGCCGCGCGCAGGTCTGCCCGGCCGAGCAGGGCCCAGCCGTCCAGCAAGAGGGCCGCACCGTATCCACCGTCGACCGTCGGCTCGGCACCGACGGTGGACACGACGAGACCGGCACCGGGTCGGACGGCGTCGAGCACGGCGGCGCCTCCCGAGTTGTGAACCGGTACTCCGGGAAATGCCCGTCCGAGTTCCTCGGCGGTACGGCCCGCGCCGATCACGACCGCACGCAGGTTGCGCGATCCGCATGCCGTGCACCGATGCGCGGTGTCTGCGATTCCGCACCACGAGCACGTCGGACTCCCTGCTCCGTCGCTCCCCGGGGCCGACGGAAGCGCCAACGGACCGTTGCACCGGCGACACCGAGCCGGATGTCGACACTTCGCGCACGCCAGTGACGGCACGTAGCCCCCGCGCGGAACCTGAACCAGCACAGGCGAATCGGCCTTCAGTGCGGCCCGAGCCGCCTCGAACGCGATCGCGGGCAACCGGGCGACACGGGCTGCCGGATCCCGCGCGAGCGCATGGTCCGAGTCGGCCAAGGCCACCACGTGGGGTTGACGCTCACGGACAAGCTCACGAGGAGCCACCAGGTCGTGTGCCCAACCGGAATCCACGAGAGCTTCCGCCTCCGCAGTCCGCGCATGTCCGCCGATGACCACCGCGGCTGCGGACACGTGCGCTCGCAGCAACGCCACTTCTCGGGCATGCGGATACGGCGAACGGGGCTCGGCGAAACTGTCGTCACCATCGTCCCAGATGGCGATCATGCCGAGAGTGGACACCGGAGCGAACACGGCGCTGCGCGTCCCCACCACGACGACCGGGCCCGATCGCAGCCCACGCAACCATTGCCGATACCGCTTCGCCGGGCCCAAACCGGCCGACAGCGCCACCACCCGGTCGGCACCGAGCAGAGCCGTGCAGGCCGTCTCCAGACGATCGAGGTCTCGCTGATCGGGCACCACGACCACCGCGGACCGACCGCCGGCCACGGTCACGGCGGCGGCCTCCGCCAACCGCACCGGCCACAGCTCACCGGGCAACGCCTGCCATACCGCGCGCGGTACGCGTCCCGATGCCAATGCGTCGAGGAAGTTCGAGCCGTGGGTGTAGGCCGACCAGGCCGCTCGGTCGATGTCCGGCTCGGCCGGGGGCTCGACGATGGGTGTCTGTTCCGCCTCGACTCGGGCATGGCGAGCCGGGATCGCCAGCCGTAGCACGTCAGCCCTGGTCCCGGCGTATCGATCCGCCACTGCCGCGGCCAGTTCTGCGATCTCCGGAGTCAGAACCTGCTCCGCGGACACCACCCGATCGAGCCAGCCGAGCTTGCCGGAGTGCTCGGTCTCGGCCAGTCTGGCCAGCACGAAACCATCGACCAGTCGACCCGCGAACCGCACCCGAACTCGGACACCCGGCTGAGCATCACTGCTCACCTCTTCGGGAACGAGGTAGTCGAACTCGCGGTCGAGATGCGGCAGCGGCAACATCGGAAGAATGCGCGCGATCGGAAGATCCGACGCCGCCACCCGCGCTACGCCCGCCACCGCACCTCCTCCTCGATTCTCACCCCACACTCGATGTCGGAGCACCGAGCCGGTGCGAGCAGGGTACGTGCAGAACGGTCGACGCCGAACTCAGAGTCCGGCAGCCTCCCGGAGCTTGCCGGCGCGATCGGTGGACTCCCACGGGAGATCGATGTCGGTGCGGCCGAAGTGACCGTACGCGGCGGTGGGCGCGTAGATCGGTCGCAGCAGGTCCAGATCACGAATGATGGCACCGGGACGCAGGTCGAACACCTCGCTGATCGCCGCCTGGATACGCGCGGGATCGGTCTTTTCGGTGCCGAACGTCTCGACGAACAACCCGACCGGTGCCGCCTTGCCGATGGCGTACGCCACCTGGACCTCGATGCGATCGGCGAGACCGGCGGCGACAGCGTTCTTCGCGACCCACCGCATCGCATAGGCAGCACTGCGGTCGACCTTGGACGGGTCCTTGCCGGAGAACGCGCCACCACCGTGCCGTGCCATGCCGCCGTAGGTGTCGACGATGATCTTCCGGCCGGTCAGTCCGGCGTCGCCCATCGGTCCACCGAGGACGAACTTTCCGGTGGGATTGACCAACAGACGCACGTTGGACGTGTCCAGTGTCGGCACGTCCAACTCGGCGAGCACCGAGCCGAGCACCTTCTCCCGAATGTCGGGAGTGAGCAGGTTGTCGAGATCGATGTCCGCTGCGTGCTGAGTCGAGATCACGACGGTGTCGAGGCGAACGGCGTTGTCACCGTCGTACTCGATCGTCACCTGCGTCTTGCCGTCCGGACGTAGGTACGGCAGCACTCCGCTCTTGCGGACCTCGGTCAGTCGCCGAGAGAGCCGGTGCGCCAACGCGATCGGCAGCGGCATCAGCTCGGGAGTGTCGGTGTTGGCATAGCCGAACATCAACCCCTGATCCCCCGCGCCCTGACGGTCGATCTCGTCGTCGGACAGTCCCTCGACTCGGGCCTCGTGCGAGTGATCGACGCCCTGAGCGATCTCGGGTGACTGCGCGCCGATCGCAACGTTGACACCGCACGAATTTCCGTCGAACCCCTTGGCCGACGAGTCGTACCCGATCTCGAGCACCTTCTCGCGCACGATCTTGGGGATGTCGGCGTATGCGGTGGTATTGACCTCACCCGCGACATGCACCTGGCCGGTGGTGACCAGGGTCTCCACGGCCACCCGAGCACGCGGATCCTCCGTCAGCAGAGCATCGAGAATGGAATCGCTGATGGCGTCACAGATCTTGTCGGGGTGACCCTCTGTGACGGACTCGCTGGTGAAAAGCCGACTACCGGACTTGCTCACGGACTTCCTCTCGACGCATGTTCCTGCCCGACCCGACGCCTCGCGCCGGTCGGGCACTCCACGAAAATTGACGTTCCCTCGGTGTTATCGCCCCTGCCGGAGCCGCGCAAACCTCTACGGCACTACACGTGGTGCCCAGCACGGTAGCCGGTACGACATCGATCGTGCACTCTCGGCATCGTCACGGATTCGACTTCGGTCGAGTACTCCGCGCATCGAGCATCTGCGCCACCGAATCCAGCACGCGGCTCGCGAGAAGTGCTTTGGAGCCCTCGCCGAGCGCCGCCTCGGAACCGTCGGAACCGAGCAGCCAGCCGTCGTTGTGGTCGACCTCGAACGCCTTGCCGTCCCCGACAGCGTTGACCACGAGCAGGTCGCAGCCCTTGCGTTCGAGCTTGGCCCGCGCGTACGTCAGCACGTCGCCGTCCGCGTCCCCGGTCTCGGCGGCGAATCCGACGATGACCGTCGACGGTTCGAGCTCACCGTCGCGGCGAGCCGACACGAGACCGGCGAGTATGTCGTCGTTGCGGACCAGCGGGATCGACGACGGTTCGTCGGCCCCCTTCTTGATCTTGCTGCCCGCGATGGACTCCGGGCGGAAGTCGGCGACCGCGGCCGCCATCACCACGGCGTCGACACCGACGGCAAGTTTGCGAACGGCCTCCTGCATGTCCGACGCCGTCTTGACGTGCACCACGTCGACCGCGGCCGGAGCGTCGAGGTCACTGGTGTACCCGGCGACCAACGTCACCTGGGCTCCTCGTTGCGCTGCCACTCGCGCGAGCGCATATCCCTGCTTGCCCGAGCTTCGGTTGCCCAGAAAACGAACCGGATCGAGAGGCTCGCGAGTGCCCCCGGCAGAGACCAGAACACGGCGTTTTTCGAGATCGCGAGGAAGCGCGTCCCCTCGCTCGGTCACCAGCATGGAGAGCGCGAAGATCTCGTCCGGCTCCGGCAGCCGACCCGACCCGGTGTCTCGCCCGGTCAGACGCCCCGATGCCGGTTCGATCACGTGTGTTCCGCGAGAACGAAGGGTCGCGACGTTGGCGACCGTGGCGGGGTGCTCCCACATCTCGGTGTGCATCGCCGGAGCCAGGACCACCGGGCACCGCGCCGTGAGCAGGGTGGCCGTCAGAAGATCGTCTGCGCGTCCCCCCGCGATGCGGGCCATGAGGTCCGCGGTGGCGGGGGCGACGACGACGAGGTCTGCCTCCTGACCCAGGCGCACATGCGGAACTTCCGGCACGTCCGCGAACACCCCGGTGTGTACCGGTTGGCCGGACAACGCCTCGAATGTCGCACGCCCGACGAACTCCAGGGCGGATGCGGTCGGAATAACCCGTACCTGGTGCCCGCCCTCGGTGAAACTACGGATGAGCGAACAACTCTTGTAGGCGGCGATACCTCCGCCGACTCCGACGACAACGTGCAAGTCAGATGTCCTCTGTGAGGTTCTTATTCGCCTTCGGTGTGCTCGAGCAGGTCCGCGTGGATCTCGCGAAGAGCGATCGACAGCGGCTTCTCCTGCAGACCCGGCTCGACCAGCGGTCCCACGTACTCGAGGATGCCGTCACCGAGCTGGTTGTAGTAGTCGTTGATCTGGCGGGCACGCTTGGCTGCGTAGATCACGAGGGCGTACTTGGACGAGGTGCGGTCGAGCAGCTCGTCGATGGGCGGATTGGTGATGCCGAGCGGCGTGTCGTAGGCCGGCAGAGCGCTGCGTCCGTCGAAGTCGGAAACGGCCGCTGAAATGCTGCTCACTGATGATCTCCTGAAATTGCATCGTTGGTGCTACGAACTAGCTGGTCGGGGCCTCATGCGCCGTGAAACTGGTCAGCTGTTGCCGACCGACGACCTACCGACCAACAAGGATACCAACTGTTCGCACGAATGGTCGACATCGGTATTGACAACCACCGTGTCGAACTCGTCCTGTGCGGCCAATTCCACCCGTGCGGTCTCCAATCTCCGCTCGGTGGCCGCGCTCTCCTCGGTCGCGCGCCCGACCAGACGAGAGACGAGGTCGTCCCACGTCGGTGGAGCCATGAACACCAGCATCGCCTCGGGCTTGGACACCCGCACGGCACGGGCACCGGCCAGATCGAGCTCGAGCAACACCGGGCTACCCGCCTCCAGCGCGGCCTCCACCGGTGCGGCCGGAGTCCCCGACCGCTGCAGACCACCGTGAATGCTCGCCCACTCGAGCAACTCGTCGTCGGCGATCATCCGATCGAACTCATCGGCCGACACGAAGTGGTAATCCTGACCGTCCACCTCACCGGGCCGCGGCGCTCGCGTCGTGACCGACACGCTGAACACCAGCTCGGGCAGCACAGCACGCACGAGCCGAACGACACTGGACTTGCCGACGCCGGAGGGGCCGGACAACACCACCAACCGGCCGCGCTCGATCTCCGGGACCGATGTCGCCGCAGTGTCAGTCACCGTCGTCAGGCCTCGAAATCGAACTTCGTCAACAGCGCCTTGCGCTGCCGATCTCCGAGACCGCGCAGTCGACGGGTGGGCGCGATCTCCAATTCCGTCATCAGCTCCGCGGCCTTGACCTTGCCCACCTTCGGCAGGGCCTCGAGCAACGCGGAGACCTTCATCTTTCCGAGAATCTCGTCCGTCTCGGCATCTGTGAGCACCTGCTTGAGATCGGTGCCCCCGCGCTTGAGGCGCTCCTTGAGCTCGGCGCGCGCTTTCCTGGCGATCGCTGCCTTCTCGAGGGCAGCGGCACGCTGCTCGGGCGTCAACTGGGGAAGGGCCACTGTCGGTTCCTCCGTCTTCTCGTTCTGGGCGATACGACGTGCACGATCGCTGTCGGCACGTCGACCATCGATGTTCCACTGCCACGGACCACGTTCATCGGCGCTCCGCACCGGCGATCCGCACTGTTCGTCGGCAGCGCTAGCGACCGTACCGACGACTGCCGCTCACCGCTAACCCGCCCCCGAATGCCGGAGCGCGGCAGCGTCGACTATGCGAGACCGGCTTCGATCTCGTCGCGCAACCGCATCGCCGCGTCGCGCAATGCCGTCACCGACGGACCTGCCGCCAGGACACCCCGAGAGGAGTTGGGAAGCAACAGCTCACGCGAATCGCGGAAGATCTCCGCAAGATCTGCAACCGTTGCTCCCTGCGCTCCCAGACCCGGCGCGAGGATGGGTCCGGTGTAGTTCGACAGGTCGAGACCGTGATCACGAGTGGCACCGACGACCAAGCCCACCGCGTCGGCGTCGACGCGGTTGCGCCTCCCCGCCGCGTCGACGATCGACTGAGCCACCGTCTCGCCGTCCGAGGTCGCCGCCTGCTGCAGGGCCGAGCCCTCCGCATTCGAGGTCCGAGCCAGCACGAACAGACCGCGCCGGTGTCGCACCGCTCGATCGACGGTCTCCCCCAGTGAATCGAAGCCAAGGTACGGCGACACCGTCACTGCATCCGAGGACAACGGAGAATCGGGTTCCAGCCAGGCCTGCGCGTACGCATCCATCGTGGTTCCGATGTCGCCGCGCTTCGCATCGGAGATCACCAGGGTGCCCGCATCCCGAAGCACACTCACAGTGCGTTCGAGCACCGCATACCCGGCAGATCCGTACGCCTCGAAGAACGCCACCTGAGGCTTGACGATGGCCACCTCGCCGACGAACGCCTCGACGCACAGCTCGGCGAACACCTCGAGACCGTCCGCCGAGCGAGGCAGGTCCCACGCCTCGAGCAGCGCCGGGTGCGGATCGATTCCGACACACAGTCGACCACGGGCCGCAACCGCGGCGCGCAACCGATCCGACCACGTGTGATGACTCATTGCTTTCCCCGCTCTCCCTGACCTACCTCAGCCTTCGAGACCCTGCTTCAGACCGGCGTGCAGGTCCTGCAACGAGCGAACACCGATTCCTCCGGCGATGCCGGCTTCGATGCCCTGCACCGCTGCCGACGCACCCTGCACCGTGGTGATGCACGGAATGTTCTGCGCCACTGCCGCGCTGCGGATCTCGTATCCGTCGACGCGGGGGCCGGAGTTGCCGTACGGGGTGTTGATCACCATGGCGATGTCACCGGCGAGAATCCGGTCGACGATGGTCCGCTCCCCTGCGGGCACGTCCTCACCGGACTGCTTGTAGACCTGTTCGCATTTGATTCCGTTGCGCCGCAACACATCTGCGGTTCCTTCGGTCGCCAGGATCGTGAAGCCCAGATCCGCCAGTCGCTTCACCGGGAAGATCAGTGATCGCTTGTCCTTGTTGGCCACCGATACGAACACCGCGCCACCCGCAGGCAACGAGCCGTACGCCGCAGTCTGACTCTTGGCGAACGCGGTACCGAAATCGAAGTCGATTCCCATCACCTCACCGGTGGACTTCATCTCCGGGCTCAGCAAGGTGTCCACTCCGGTCCCGTCCGCGCGGCGGAACCGGTTGAAGGGCAACACCGCTTCCTTGACGGCGATCGGGGATCCGGCCGGGACGGTGCCACCGTCTCCGGTCTCGGGCAGGATTCCCGCGGTCCGGAGTTCGGCGATGCTCTCCCCGAGCATCACGCGAGCGCAGGCCTTCGCGAGCTGAACTGCCGTCGCCTTGGACACGAACGGAACCGTGCGGCTCGCGCGAGGATTGGCTTCGAGGACGTACAGGATGTCGTCCTTGAGTGCGTACTGCACGTTGAGCAGACCGCGTACGCCGATGCCCTTCGCGAGCGCCTCGGTGGACCGTCGGACGTTCTCGATGTCGGTCTTGCCCAGCGTGATCGGCGGCAACGCACAGGCCGAGTCACCGGAGTGGATACCGGCCTCCTCGATGTGTTCCATGATGCCGCCGATGTAGACCTCGGTGCCGTCGCACAGTGCGTCGACGTCGATTTCGACTGCGTCTTCGAGGAACCGGTCGACCAGCACCGGACGGTCGTCCGAGATCTCCGTCGCGTTGGAGATGTACGTGGCCAGCGATGCCTCGTCGTACACGATCTCCATGCCGCGTCCGCCGAGCACGTAGGACGGGCGCACCAGCACCGGGTAACCGATTCCGGCGGCGATCTCACGGGCTCCGTCGAACGTCGTTGCGGTGCCGTACTTCGCTGCCGGCAGTCCGGCTGCGTCGAGCACCTTGCCGAATTCGCCCCGGTCCTCGGCGAGATCGATGGCCTCGGGCGACGTTCCGACGATCGGGACGCCCGCGGCCTTCAGTCGCTTGGCGAGTCCGAGCGGGGTCTGACCGCCGAGCTGGACGATGACGCCTCGCACCGTGCCCGACGCCGCCTCGGCCCGGTACACCTCGAGGACGTCCTCGAAGGTCAGTGGCTCGAAGTACAGGCGGTCGGCGGTGTCGTAGTCGGTGGAGACGGTTTCCGGGTTGCAGTTGACCATCACCGTCTCGTACCCGGCCTCGGACAGTGTCTGCGCCGCGTGCACACAGCTGTAGTCGAATTCGATGCCCTGACCGATGCGGTTGGGACCCGAGCCCAGGATGAGCACCTTGGGGCGGTCCGGCTGCGGGGCCACCTCGGATTCGGCGTCGGGGTCGAGTTCGTAGGTGCCGTAGTGGTACGGCGTCTTGGCCTCGAACTCGGCGGCGCAGGTGTCGACCGTCTTGTAGACCGGATGCACACCGAGCTCGGTACGCAGCGCACGCACACCGTCCTCACCGCCGAGTTCGGGACGCAGAGCGGCGATCTGTCGGTCGGACAGTCCGTGGTACTTCGCCTGACGCAGCAGCGCCTCGTCGAATTCGGCCGCCTCGCGGACCTGGACGCCGAGTTCGTGGATCTGCTGGAACTGATCGAGGAACCAGGGGTCGATCTTGGTGGCCTCGAAGAGCTGCTCGAGGGTGGCGCCCATCGCGAAGGCCTTCTCGATCCCGTACATCCGACCGTCCTGAGGAACGGACAGGTCCTTCAGCAGAGCGTCGAGGCTCTCGGCCTCGACGTCGGGGCCGGTCCAGTACCCCGCGCGCTTGGTTTCGAGCGAGCGCATCACCTTGCCGAATGCCTCGGTGAAGTTGCGGCCGATGGACATCGCCTCACCGACGGACTTCATCGTCGTGGTCAGCGTGCCGTCGGCACCGGGGAACTTCTCGAACGCGAACCGCGGTGCCTTGACGACCACGTAGTCCAGGGTCGGCTCGAAGCAGGCCGGGGTCTCGCGGGTGATGTCGTTGACGATCTCGTCGAGGGTGTAGCCGATGGCCAGCTTGGCGGCCATCTTCGCGATCGGGTAACCGGTTGCCTTCGATGCCAGCGCCGACGAGCGCGACACGCGGGGGTTCATCTCGATGACGACGAGGCGGCCGTCCGCCGGATCCATCGCGAACTGGATGTTGCAGCCACCGGTGTCGACGCCCACCTCACGGAGGATGTCGATGGAAAGGTCGCGCATCTTCTGGTACTCGCGGTCGGTCAGCGTCATGGCCGGGGCGACGGTCACCGAGTCGCCGGTGTGTACGCCCACTGGGTCCACGTTCTCGATGGAGCACACGATGACCACGTTGTCGCGGCCGTCGCGCATCAGCTCGAGCTCGTATTCCTTCCAGCCGAGGATGGACTCCTCGATGAGCACGTTCGCCGTGGGTGAGGCCGACAGACCGCCACCGGCGATTCGGGTCAGGTCCTCGTCGTTGTAGGCCAATCCCGAACCGAGACCGCCCATGGTGAACGACGGCCGTACGACGACCGGGAAGCCGAGCTCGGCGACGGTCTCGCGCACCTCGTCCATCGTGTAGCAGACGGCAGACTTGGCGGACTCGCCACCGACCTTGGCGACGATGTCCTTGAACTTCTGCCGATCCTCGCCGCGCTGGATGGCGTCGAAGTCGGCACCGATCAGCTCCACGCCGTACTTGGTGAGAATGCCCTGATCGTGTAGTGCAACAGCGGCATTGAGCGCTGTCTGCCCACCCAGGGTGGCGAGCACGGCCTGGATGGGGTGGCCCTGCTCGGCCTCGCGGGCGAAGATCTTCTCGATGAACTCCGCAGTGATCGGCTCGACGTAGGTGGCGTCGGCGAACTCGGGGTCGGTCATGATCGTCGCGGGGTTGGAGTTGACGAGGCTGACGCGCAGTCCCTCCTCGCGCAGCACTCGGCAGGCCTGGGTGCCGGAGTAGTCGAACTCACAGGCCTGACCGATGACGATCGGGCCGGATCCGATGACCAGGACGTGGTTCAGGTCTGTGCGGCGTGGCATTACTTCTTCTCCTGAAGGACGCTGGTGAAACGGTCGAAGAGGTAGGCGGCGTCGTGTGGACCTGCCGCGGCCTCGGGGTGGTACTGCACGGAGAAGGCGCTACCGCTGATCAGTTCGACGCCTTCGACGGTGCCGTCGTTGGCGCAGGTGTGGCTGATCCGGGCGCGGCCGAAGTCGGTGTCGAACTCCTCGCCCGCTTCGCCTTCGAGTGCGAATCCGTGATTCTGCGCGGTGATCGCGATGCGTCCGGTGGTGTGCTCGATGACCGGGATGTTCATGCCGCGGTGGCCGAACTTCATCTTGTAGGTGCCACGGCCCAGTGCCCGCCCGAAGATCTGATTTCCGAAGCAGATACCGAACAGCGGCAGCTCACGTTCGAGTACCTGCCTGGTCAACGCGACGCTGGTGTCCGCCGTGGCCGGGTCGCCCGGTCCGTTGGAGAGGAATACACCGTCCGGGTTCAGTTCCAGAACCTGCTCGATGGTGGTGTTCGACGGCACCACGTGCACGCGGATACCGCGCTCGGCGAACATCCGCGGAGTGTTGGTCTTGATACCGAGATCGACTGCGACGACGGTGAACCGAGCATCACCGGACGGCTCGATGGTGTAGCCGGCTCCGGTGGTCACTTCACCGGCGAGGTCGGCACCGAGCATGGACGGCTGATCGACCACCTGCTCGAGCATCTCCTCCGAGGTGCCGAGTGCGTCGCCGGAGAACACTCCCGCTCGCATCGAGCCGCGGGTGCGCAGGTGCCGTACCAGGGCGCGTGTGTCGATTCCGGCGATGCCCACCACGTTCTGGGCCTCGAGCTGATCCTGCAGAGTTCCGGTCGAGCGCCAACTCGAGGTACGGCGCGCCGGATCTCGAACGACGTATCCGGCGACCCAGATCTTGTTGGGATCCTGGGCGCTGGCGGCTTCACCGTCCTCCTGGTTCCAGCCGGTGTTGCCGATCTGCGGCGCGGTCGCGACGACGATCTGTCGGTGATAGCTCGGGTCGGTCAGTGTCTCCTGGTACCCGGTCATTCCGGTACAGAACACGGCCTCGCCGAGGGTGCGCCCCTGTGCGCCGAATGTGGTGCCGCGGAATGTCCGGCCGTCCTCCAGAACAAGAACTGCGCTGCTCACGCGGTTTCCTCCTTGGTTTCTCCGGTGGAACTCGCTGTCCACACCGGGTAGATCTGCTTGTCGTCGGCCCGGAAGCCGGTGTCTATCTCGGTCCCCGTCGGGAGCTCCCAACGAATGACCAGAAGCCCGTCCTTGGTCATGACCTTGCCCGCCAACCCGCGCTCGGTGCGGATCGCACGAATCGATTCCGCTGGAATCCAGATGGGAGATTCACCGTCTCGATCGAGCAGAATGCCCTTCTCGTATCGCGACAGTTCGCCGGTGGCGCGATGGCCGATGTCGCCGACGGCGATCCGGTCCTGCCAGCTCGGCGCGATGGTGCTGCCGACGTACAGGCCGGTGGCCGGCTCGATGTGAGTGGCACCCAGATTTTCGGGCACGGCCGGGAATTCACCGATTCGGTCTTCCTGACGCTTCTGCCGTCCTCTCCAACCCCAGAAGATCAGGGCGATCATCAGCGCCCAGAACAGGACGAATCCGATGACGATGAGAACTCTGTCCACGGCTCTACTCTCCCGCTCTGTTCGCCACTGAAGCTCTGTTCGCCACGACTCCGTCGCGAACGGTGATTCGTCCGCGCAACACCGTCGTGGTCACCTTCGAGGAGAAGGTCATGTCCTCGAACGGCGTGTTGTGTGCGACACTGGCCAGCTTCTCGCCCGAGACCGTCCAGCTCGAATTCGCATCCACCAGCGTCAGATTGGCGATCTCACCGACCTCGATGGGCCGTCCCTGATCAACCAGTCCGACGATTTCGGCAGGACGCTCGCTCATCACCCGCGCCACGCCGCGCCAATCGAGCAGGCCCGGGGTCACCATCGTGTCGACGACGATCGACAGTGCGGTTTCGAGCCCGAGCATCCCGGGACGGGCGATCGAGAACTCACAGCACTTGTCCTGTTCGGCATGCGGCGCGTGATCGGTTGCCACACAATCGATCACACCGTCGGCCAGGCCCTTGCGCAGGGCGTCGACATCGGATTTCTCGCGTAGCGGCGGGTTCACCTTGTTGATCGCGTCGTACGTCTCGAGCCGCGAATCGTCCAGCAGCAGGTGATGCGGGGTGACCTCGGCAGTGATCGAAATACCCTGTCCGCGTGCCCATTTCATCAGCTCGACGGTTCCCGCGGTGGACGCGTGGCAGATGTGCACCCGCGCACCCGCGTCACGGGCCAGCAGGGCGTCGCGCGCGACGATCGATTCTTCTGCCGCGCGTGGCCAACCGGCCAGTCCGAGCCGCGCCGCAGTGGGGCCCTCGTGGGCGACGGCACCGACGGTGAGCCTGGGCTCCTCGGCGTGCTGAGCGATGAGGACACCGAGCGAACTCGAGTATTCCAACGCCCGACGCATGATCAGTGGATCGTCGACGCAGTGGCCGTCGTCCGAGAACATCTTCACCCGGCCGATTCCCGCTGCCATCGTGGCCATCTCGGCGAGCTGCTTTCCCTTCAAACCGACCGTGATCGCACCGACCGGGTGGACGTCGACGAGGCCCACTTCCTGTCCTCGACGCCACACGTGGTCGGTGACCACCACCGAGTCGGCAACCGGATCGGTGTTCGCCATCGCGAACACCGCGGTGTAGCCACCCAGAGCCGCTGCCGCCGAACCGGATTCGATCGTTTCGGTGTCCTCGCGGCCGGGCTCGCGCAGGTGCGTGTGCATGTCGACGAACCCGGGCAGCAGAATCTGGCCGCGGGCATCGACCACCTCGGCACCGTCGGCGTCGAGGTCCGCACCGATTCCGGCGATCTCTTCGCCGGAGATCAGAACGTCGGTCTCGGGGCCCTCGCCGTACAGCAGCACGCCGCGGAGCAGGACGGAGGTCGCAGGTGCGTTCACGATGCACCCCCGTCCGAACCGACCAGCAATCGGAACAGCACCGCCATCCGCACGTGAACTCCATTCGTAACCTGTTGCAGAACTGCAGTTTTCGGAGAATCGGCCACCGAGGACGCGATCTCCATACCGCGAAGCATCGGACCCGGGTGCAGGACGACGGCGTGCTCGGGCAGCAGGTCGAGGCGGCGCTGCGAGAGCCCGTACGTGATCGAGTACTCACGAGCGGAGGGGAAGAACCCGCCGTTCATTCGCTCGGCCTGCACTCTGAGCATCAGCACCGCGTCCAGACCGGGCAGTTCGGCGTCGATGTCGTGCGAGACCCGCACCGGCCAGCCGGTCACTCCGACGGGCAGCAGAGTCGGTGGTGCGATAAGCACCACTTCGGCACCGAGCGTGGCCAGCAGGATCGCATTCGAGCGCGCCACCCGGCTGTGCAGGATGTCGCCGACGATCGCCACCCGACGGCCGGCGATGTCCCCGAGTCGTTGACGAACCGTCAGGGCGTCGAGCAGGGCCTGGGTGGGGTGTTCGTGGGTACCGTCGCCTGCGTTGATCACCGCCGGGCCGCCACCAGTTCCCTGATCGGCGGTCCATTGAGCGATCTGGTGCGCAGCACCCGATGCCGGGTGTCGGACGATCAGGGCGTCGGCTCCGGCGGCGCGCAACGTCATCGCGGTGTCGCGGAGCGACTCCCCCTTCGACACCGACGAGCTGCTGGCGCTGACGTTGATGACATCGGCGCTCATCCACTTGCCTGCGACCTCGAACGAGACGCGGGTGCGCGTCGAGTTCTCGAAGAACACCGTCATGATGGTGCGTCCGCGCAGTGTCGGTAGTTTCTTGACCTCGCGGCCGAGAAGCGCCTGCTCGAATCGTTCGGCTTCGTCGAGGATCTCGGTGGCCGATTCGGCCGTCAGGTCGGCGACCGAGAGCAAGTGCTTCATCGAGCGGATCCTCCCTCGGACAGGCTGACCCCGTCGCGGCCGTCGTGTTCGGAGAGCAGCACCGACACGTCTTCGGTGCGCGCTGTGGGGACGTTCTTGCCGACGTAGTCCGCACGAAGTGGAAGTTCGCGATGGCCGCGGTCGATGAGGACCGCCAGCTGCACCGCACGGGGGCGACCGAGGTCACGCAGTGCGTCGAGCGCGGACCGTACGGTTCGCCCGGAGAACAGTACGTCGTCGACCAGTACGACCAGTGCGTCGTCGACGCCGCCTGTGGGCACCGAGGTGCGCTCGAGTGGTCGGTGCGGCTTGTTCCGCAGATCGTCGCGGTAGAGGGTGATGTCGAGGGACCCGAGCGGAGGCCGCACGCCCGAAAATGCCTCGATACGTTCTGCGAGTCGTTCCGCCAGCGTGGTCCCACGCGTGGGGATGCCCAGTAGCACCACGCGCGGCGAGTCCGCGGCGTCGAGGGCCGTCTTCTCGATGATCTGATGGGCCATGCGGGAGATGGTGCGTCCCACATCGGCCGAGGACAGCAATTCGCGAACGGCGGGGTTCGCGGACGAGCTTTCGGGCGCAGGCAAACTACGACCTCCTTCTCCGCCTCTCTGGACGGATCGTTAAAGGATGTCTGACAACAACTGCGTAGAGCCTAGCAACGCTCTGCGAACCGAGACCAGCAGGCTCGCAGAGCGTTCGGTCACACGTGCGTCGACCGTGCGATCACTGCTCGGCGTCGACCGACGCTTCACCGGACGCATCGGACTGGGTACGGCTCGAGACGGCCGCGGCCGCGGCGCGTACCTGCGGCGCGACCAGGACGATCTGACCCAGCACGCCGTTGACGAAGCCGGGCGAATCGTCGGTGGAGAGCTGTTTGGCCAGCTCGACGGCTTCGTCGACGGCGACGACCGGTGGCACGTCGGTGGCGTGGAACAACTCCCAGACGGCGACGCGCAGGATCGCCCTGTCCACCGCAGGCAGACGGGTGAGCGTCCAGTCCTTGAGGTGATCGGCGATCACGCCGTCAAGGCGATCGAGATTCTCGGCTACGCCCTCGACCAGCGTCTTGGTGTAGTCACTGACGGGAGCAATGGTGTCGTCGCCGCGTGCGAGTTCGATGCGCTCGGTGGTCAGGTTCACCGGGTCGACGTTGCGCGCCTCCGCCTCGAACAGAAAGTCCACCGCCCGCTTGCGGGCCTTGTGACGCGCACCCAGCTTCTTCGCACCGGGAGCACCGTTCTGCGAGGCGGAGGATGTCGACTTCTTCGATGACACGTTAGGAGTTCACACGCCCGAGGTAGTTTCCGTCACGTGAGTCGACCTTGAGCTTGTCGCCGGTGTTGATGAACAGCGGCACCGAGATCTCGGCTCCGGTCTCGAGGGTCGCCGGCTTGGTGCCGCCGGTGGAGCGATCGCCCTGCAGGCCGGGATCGGTATGCTTGACCTCGAGCTCGACGGTGACGGGAAGCTCGACGTACAGCGGAACACCCTCGTGCATGGCGACCTGAACGCGGAGGTTCTCGAGCAGGAAGCGTGCGCCGTCACCGACGGTGGCCTCACCGATCGAGAGCTGGTCGTATGTGTCGGCGTCCATGAACACGTAGTCGCTGCCGTCGTGGTAGAGGTACGTCATGTCGCGGCGGTCGACCGTTGCGGTCTCGACCTTCACACCGGCGTTGAACGTCTTGTCGACGACCTTGCCCGAGAGCACGTTCTTGAGCTTGGTCCGCACGAATGCGGGTCCCTTACCGGGCTTGACGTGCTGGAATTCGATGATCGACCACAGCTGGTTCTCCAGGTTGAGAACCAGTCCGTTCTTGAAATCGCTGGTGGAAGCCACTTGCTTCGCGTCTCCTCAATCGTTTGTGCGCGTGACGCGCCGTCGGTCACGGGCTTGGATTCGCTCCCGCCCGCGCGCTAGACGGACGTGAGTTCCTTGCTTGTCAGGGTGAGCAGTTCCGGACCCCCGTCGCGAACGACGAGTGTGTCCTCGATCCGAACGCCGCCGCGACCGGAGAAGTAGACACCCGGCTCGACGGTGACCGCTGCACCGCTCAGCAGTGTACCGGTGCTCGTCTTCGCGATTCCCGGCGCTTCGTGGATTTCCAGGCCGACGCCATGGCCGAGCCCGTGGAGGAAGTACTCCCCGTACCCTGCGTCCTCGATCACCGAGCGTGACGCGGCGTCGACCGAGGCGGTGGTCACTCCCGGTGCCAGGGCGTCGCGACCGGCAGTCTGCGACCGCTGCACCAGCTCGTACAGATCGCGCTGCCACTGCGCGGGACTACCGATGACGAAGGTTCGAGTCATGTCCGAGTGGTAGCCGCCGACGAGTGCACCGAAGTCGAGCTTGACGAAGTCGCCGTCGGCCAACACCGCATCGGTGGGCCGGTGGTGCGGGACCGCCGAGTTGGCACCCGCCGCAACGATGGTCTCGAACGAGATCGCATCGGCACCGTGGTCGAGCATCGCCGATTCCAGCTCGCGGGCGACCTCACGCTCGGTCCGGCCTGCCCGGATGCCGCCTCCACCGATCAATCGAGCCAGGGCCTCGTCGGCGGCGCGGCAGGCGTCCCGGAGCAACCCCACCTCGAACTCGTCCTTGACCATGCGCAAGGACTCCACGACACCCGGTGCGCGGACCAACTCCGCAGCACCGTCGAGCTCGGACCACGCGCGATGGGCGTCGACGGTCACCACGTGACTCTCGAAACCGATCCGGCCGCCGCTACCCGACACGCCCGATCGAAGCAGGTGTATCGCCGACGCCCGGTCGATCTCGGCCCGCAGACCCGGCACCTGCTCGGCCACCTGGGTGACGTACCGACCGTCTGTGCAGATGACCGTCCGATCCTCGTCACCGGCCGAATCGTCCACCGAGACCAGTAGCGCGGCGTTGGACCCGGTGAATCCAGTCAGATATCGCACGTTGAGAAGATCGGTGATCAGCATCGAATCGAGTCCGTCGGCGGCCAACAGTTCTCGTAGGGCACCACGACGGGCACCGAAATCGGCAGGCATGAGCCCGACATTACCGGTCGCCCCACAGGCTCCCCCTCCCTCGACCGGCTCGTCGAACTTGTGGGCCCCGACACACAAACTTCGACGTGCGGATATGCTGTGCCGCATGACTGGGTGGGCAGTGCGTGGCATAAGTATGGGATTGGTCAACGCCGTCGTTCGACTGCTGCTGGGGGCAGCAGTGTCGATGTGGCCGCTGAGCGGATCGGCACTGCGCTGGGTGGCATACGCCCTCGTGCTGCTCGTCATCATCGTGTGGGCCGGCATCGATGGAATCCGCGACCGGCGCAAGCATCCCGACCCCGAGGACGGCGAGGACCTCACCATGGTCTGGCTCAAAGCCGCTGTGGTCGGTGGACTCCTCGGTGGTCTCCTGAGCTGGATCGTCGACTTCTTCGTCGACTTCAGCCTGGGTCAGAACGGTCTGGTCTTCGAGCTCACGTCCGGAGCCGCGTTCACGATTCTCACCATCTTCATCGGCGCCAGCGTCGCGGTGTTCGTGGGACGACAGATCGTCAACCGCGAGGCCAAGAAGAAGTTGGCCACCTCGGACGCCGAACGTGCGCACGACCGCCAGCTGGTCAACGCCGGCCAGGAGAACCGTTCGGGTCAGGCAGAGGCGACGCGGACCGAACCCACGCGGACCGAAACGCAGTGGGCTCCCGAGCACGGCGACGCCGACACCGAGGTGTTCTCGGCAGTGGACGCGGACGGCAAGCCGCGGCTCGACAAGCGCGGCCGCCACGGCAGCGCCGACGGTTCCTGACTCCCCTACATCGACCTACGGGCGGTGATCGACGCTGTACGCGTCGATCACCGCCCGTTGTCGTCAGGCCCCGAGACGGGCCGACGGCGTCACAACATGATGGCCGACCCACCTGCGGCCGGGGCCTCGCGGCCGACCGCGGAGAATGCAGCGACGAGCAGTGCCGGATCCGGACCTTCGAGCCGTCCGGGCTTGGCCAAACCGTCCAGAACCACGAACCGCAGCAGCCCGGCCCGGTTCTTCTTGTCCGTCTGCATGCCCTTGAGCAGATCCGAGAACGCATACTCGTCGTAGGTGACCGGCAATCCGACCGATTCGAGAATCGAACGGTGGCGGTCGGCAGTGGCGTCGTCCAGGCGTCCGGCCAGACGTCCCAGCTCGGCCGCGAACACCAGACCGACCGACACCGCGGCACCGTGACGCCACCGGTACTGCTCCCGCCGCTCGATGGCGTGCGCGAGCGTGTGCCCGTAGTTCAGGATCTCGCGCAGGTTCGACTCACGCAGATCTGCCGCCACGACCTTCGCCTTGACCTCGACCGAGCGCCGAATCAGCTCCGGGAGCACGTCGCCGGTCGGATCCAGCGCCGCGGCAGGATCGGCTTCGATGATGTCCAGAATCTTCGGATCGGCGATGAATCCGGTCTTGATCACCTCGGCCAGGCCCGACACGATCTCGTTCTTCGGCACGGTCTCCAGGGTCGCCAGATCGATCAACACGGCAGCCGGTTCGTGGAAGGAGCCGACGAGGTTCTTGCCGGCATCGGTATTGATGCCGGTCTTGCCGCCCACGGCCGCGTCGACCATGGCCAGCAGCGTCGTCGGGACGTGGACGATACGAACTCCGCGCATCCAGGTCGCGGCCACGAATCCGGCCAGGTCCGTCGCCGCTCCGCCGCCCAGGCTGACGATGGCGTCGCTGCGAGTGAGACCGATTCGGCCGAGAACCTCCCAGCAGAACCCGGCCACGGCCAGATCCTTGCCGTCCTCGGCGTCCGGAATCTCGATGCGATGAGCGTCGATTCCCTTGTCCGCCAACGCCGCTCGCACTGCTTCCGCGGTCTCTGCCAGCGGAGGCTGGTGGAAGATCGCCACGGTGGCCGTTCCGGCGAGCTGGTCGACGAGATCCGTCAACAGACCTCGGCCGATGATCACCGGGTACGGGTTGGCAGTCTCGACCTGGACGCGCACTGGCTCTGTCATCGAATCACCTTCATCTACTGGGGGTTTTTCTCGTTCGCATCGCGCCCGGGAACAGGGGCGATGGCGGTCAGCTTCGACACCAACTGGCCCACGACCCGAGCGGGGCTGCGACTGTCGGTACGCACGCGCACCGTGGCCACCGATCGATAGAGAGGTCGCCGATGACGCATCAGTTCCTGGTACTTCGCACGCGGATCAGGACCGGCGAGCAACGGCCGAACCGTGTTCGCACCGGTACGCCGAAGCCCTTCGGCCACACTGATTTCCAGGTACACCACGGTGTGCCCGGACAGCAGAGCGCGGGTCGCGGGCGACAGCACAGCACCACCGCCGAGGGAGACGATCCCGTCGTGCGAGGCCAGAGCACCGGCGACTATCCGCTCCTCGATCTGCCGAAAGGCCGGTTCGCCGTCGTGCGAGAAGATATCGGCGATCGTACGACCGGTGTCTCGCTCGATGGCCACATCGGTGTCGAACAGGTCCAGGTCGAGAGCCTGTGCCAGCCGTCGACCGATCGTCGACTTGCCTGCTCCCGGCGGTCCGACGAGGACCGCGTACGGGGTCATCGTGGAGGTCGGGCGGCGGTGCCCTTCACGTAGTGGTCGACGTTACTCGTCGTCTCCGCCAGCGAGTCCCCACCGAACTTCTCCAACGCTGCCTGCGCGACGACCAGGGCGACCATCGTCTCGGCCACGACACCGGCAGCCGGAACAGCGCAGACATCCGAGCGCTGATGAATGGCCACCGCCTCGTCGCCGGTCGTCATGTCGACCGTTGCCAACGCGCGCGGAACCGTCGAGATGGGCTTCATCGCCGCCCGCACTCGCAGTGCCTCACCGTTGGTCATACCGCCCTCGATGCCGCCTGCCCGGTTGGTCGAGCGCAACACACCGTCCGGACCGGGCTTGATCTCGTCGTGAGCGACGCTTCCGCGTCGACGCGCGGTCTCGAAGCCGTCCCCGATCTCGACCCCCTTGATGGCCTGGATTCCCATCAGGGCCGCGGCGAGTCTTGCGTCGAGCTTGCGTTCTCCGGAGACGAACGACCCGAGGCCGACGGGCAGACCGTGCACCACGACCTCGACGACGCCGCCGAGGGTGTCACCGTCCTTCTTCGCTGCTTCGATCTCGGCGATCATCGATTCTTCGGCGGCCTTGTCGAAGGCGCGAACCGGAGATGCGTCGATCGCGTCGAGGTCCGCTCCTGCGGGCGGCGGCCCGACATAGGGGTCGGATGCCCCGATGGAGATCACGTGGGACACGACATCCACTCCGAACGCCTGCTTCAGGAACAGGCGGGCGACGGTGCCGATGGCGACCCGGGCGGCTGTCTCACGCGCGCTGGCGCGCTCGAGCACCGGGCGAGCGTCGTCGAAGCCGTACTTGAGCATCCCGGAGAAGTCGGCGTGGCCGGGCCGCGGCCGCGTCAACGGGGAGTTGCGCGCGAGATCCGCGAGCACTGCCTCGTCGACGGGATCGGCCGACATCACCTGCTCCCACTTGGGCCACTCGGTGTTGCCGACCTCGATCGCGACCGGACCACCCATCGTGCGTCCGTGTCGGACACCACCGGTGAGGGTCACTTTGTCGGCCTCGAACTTCATGCGGGCACCTCGGCCGTAGCCGAGGCGACGGCGAGCAAGTTGAGAGGCAATGTCGTCCGAGGTCACCTCTACTCCCGCGACCATTCCTTCGAGAATGGCGACGAGAGCGGGTCCGTGGGATTCTCCGGCAGTTATCCAGCGCAGCACTCGAACATCTTTTCACGCCAGGGACGCCGCGGATGCCAGCAGGGTGGCCGCGCACATGGACGGGCCGTGCGGGATGCGGGCTCGCCGGTGCCCCAACGCCGCGGTGATCGACCCCACCACGGCAGTTGCCACCGGTGCCGACAGCGCGGCGATCGCCCATCCTCCCCCGCCGCCGACGCACGCGATCGAGCCGACCGACCAGGCGAGTTTGACGTCCCCCGCTCCGAACGCCGCGGGCGCGAGAAGGTGAACGACGAGATAGATCGCGAACAACAGAGCACCGCCCAGCAGTGCCCCCGGCGAACCGGTGAACACGAGCGCGATCGTCACCACGACCGCCCCGGGGACGGTCAAGGCGTTCGGCAACCGGCGTCGCTGCAGGTCGACCGCGCTGAGTGCGGCGAACCACCACGTCGTCACGCACAACGGAACCGCGTACTCGGTACCGCCGAAACGCCACCAGACCCATCCGGTACCGATCGCAGACAGCAGCGGCAGGAGCCGAGGACTCCATCGGACCAAACATCGGCGCATCGTCAGCCCCACAACGGCACCGACCACGACCGCACCACACACGACAATCATGACCGAAGGCTTGCACCACGGCAGCGATCGACTGTGACGAAAGCCCAGGTGGAACATTGCCCTGTGCACAACTCGGGGCCTGTGGACAACTCGCGGCCCGTGGACTACTCCGGCCCGTGGACTACTGCCGGCTCGAACTCACAACGCGGCGAACAGTGCGTCCCGCATGATCGCTCGCGGCGCGGGCCTGCCGGTGAACTGTTCCACCTGCCCGTACGCCTGATTGAGCAGCATCGACAATCCGCTGATGACGGTTCCACCGGCCGCGTCCACGGCAGTTGCCAGGGGCGTCGGCCAGGGATCGTAGATGGCGTCGAGGACCAGGGGCGCCTGGGCGAGATCCGACGCGATGTCCGCAGCCCCGGCCGCGGGCACGGTGCTGACGAGCACAGCGGACTCCGCTGCGACGGTGGCGAGCCGAGGGTCGGTCATGTCCGCGAATTCCGCGCGCATCCCCGCGGCGACGGCGCAGTCCAGTGTGTCTCGGGCGCGGTCGGCCGACCGCGCGACGACAGTGACCGCAGTCGCTCCGAGTCCGGCCAGCGCCACGATCGCCGGCCTCGACGTTCCTCCTGCGCCGACCACCGTCACGGTGCGACCGGACAGGTCCTCGATTCCGGCGTCGCGCAGTGCACCGATTATCCCATCGACGTCCGTGCAATCGGCGCGCCAGCCCGACTCGGTGCGCACCAGGGTGTTCGCCGAGCCGGCCAGAACTGCCCGCGCGGTGCGCTCGGTCGCGTACGCCAGAGCCGCGACCTTCCCCGGCATGGTGACCGACACGCCGACCCATTCGGGACCGAAACCGTCGAGCAGGCCGGGCAACTGCTCACCGGTGCAGTCGATGCGCTCGTAGGTCCAGTCGGCGAGGCCGAGCGCGCGGTACGCGGCACAGTGCAGCACCGGCGACTTCGAGTGTTCGACAGGGCTTCCGAGTACAGCGGCGCGCACGTCAGCGGCCGCTGTCGAGGAAGCCACCCTCGACCTTGGTGATGTTGGCCAGGTGTTCCTCGTAGCTGCGGGTGAACAGAGTTTCGCCCGCCTGGTTGATGGTCACGAAGTACAGCCAGTCACCGTCGGCGGGCATCTCGACCGCCTGCACCGCTCCGATACTCGGCGAGGAGATCGGAGTTGCCGGCAGCCCTTCGCTGGCATAGGTGTTCCACGGGGTGACGCGGGCGCGATCGGCGTCGGTGGTGGCCACCTCGGTCGTGTCGAGCGAGTAGTTGACCGTCGAGTCGAACTCGAGCTTCTGCGGCACCGCGAGCCGATTGAGGATCACCCGGGCCACCTTGCTGAAGTCCTGCGGCAGCGACTCCCGCTCGACGAGCGACGCAGCGACGAGGGTGTCGTACGGAGTCAGCCCGGAGTTGGCACCCGCGGTGAGGATTCCGGTGTCCTCGTAGCGGGTCGCGCTCTCGGACACCAGCTGCTTCAGAATGTCGGTCGGAGCCGCGCTGGGATCGAAGTCCCAGGTTCCTGCGGCGATCAGGCCTTCGAGCTGGCGATCGCGGTCCGGGACTCCCTCGACGCGATCGGTGGCCCAGTCGGGCACGCCCAAGGCGGCCGGGTCGTCCACGGCTCCGGCCACGTTGAGGTCGTCGTAGCTCACGCAGGTGGGGGTTCCACTGCCGGTTCGGTCCACGCAGCTGGCCTCGGAGATCAGGGTGTAGATGCCCTTCTTGACGGCACCGGTGTTCACGTCGCGCGCGTCGTGCAGCTGCCGGCCCTCCGAGATCACCATGTTGCCCACCCGGGAGGCGGGGTCGACCAGTTCGTTCACGGCCTGCGAGGCAGGCACGTTGCTGGCGAGCAGATAGAAACCGGGTTGAACCGAGGTGATGGCGTTGTTCAGGAGCGCCGCTTCGAGGAAGGCTCCTGAGCTGGCGACCACACCCTTGTCCGCTGCCTGGGTACCGATCTGTTGTGCGGTGTCGTTGGGATGAACCTGAATCACCACGCCGTCCCCCGGTGAGCCCGCGGTGAAGTCGGCGTTCGGTGTCGTGCGATTGCCGAACTTGCTCACTGCGAAATACGCTCCTCCCGCAACGGCTACGACCAGTACGAGACCGAGCACCAGAGCGACCAGGCGGCCGCGGCGCTTGCGGCTGGAGGCAGCTCGGTCCTTCCGGGTCGCGGCACGGCTGCGGCCGACCTCCTGTGGCAACGCTCCGCGCTCGGCCTCGTGCTCCCGATCTGCGTCACGAGAGGACCGGGGATGCGGCTCCTGACGCTGCGGCGGGCCGTGCACAGTGCGGTGGAACTCGCTGCCCTCGTCCACGCGATAGCCGATCGGGTCGGTGTGCGCCTCGTCCGAGCGCGCATCTCGCCGGTCCCGATCGGACCCTTCGTAGTTCACTCGTCGACCTCCGTCGATCCTGAATTGTTCGCTGCACGATCCGATACGGCACGGCGCTCGTCGAGCCAGCCCTGCAGTATGGCGACCGCCGCAGCCTGATCGATCACCGATCGTTGGTTCTTGGCTCGCACTCCACTGTCCCGTAGCGCGCGCGATGCACTCACGGTAGTCAGTCGCTCGTCGGCCATCCGAATCGGCACATCACCCAGTCGCCGGTGCAGGGAGCGGCCGAATTTCTCGGCTGCGTCGACGGCGTTGCCGCGCTCTCCGCGCAGCGTCCGAGGAAGCCCGATGACGATCTCGACGGCCTCGTATTCGGCGACGATCTCCGCCACCCGCGCCACGTCCGGGGCGTCGGGACCCTTGATCTTCGATCGCGGCACGGTCTCGACCGGCGTGGCGAGTACACCGTCGGGATCGCTCGAGGCGATACCGATGCGCACACTCCCGACGTCGATGCCGATACGACGGCCGCGGCCGGGATCGTCGACTCCTGGCCGATCGGGGCCGCGCCCCTGAGCTACCACGATCGTCAGTGGGTGGTGAGTTCGGTCAATCGAGCCCGGGCTGCGTCGATACCGGCTGGAATTCCGGCGACGTCCGATCCCGAACCCTGAGCCAACTCGGGCTTGCCGCCGCCTCGGCCACCGATACTCGGACCGAAGGCCGCCACCAGATCGCCTGCCGCGATGCCTGCATCCTGAGCTGCCTTGTTGGTCGAGACCACGAACGGGACCTTGCCGTTCACGGTGCCGAACAGCACCGCCACGGCCGGATCCGCGCCCAGCCGGCCTCGGATATCGGTGACCAAGGTGCGCAAGTCGTTGCCGCCGACGCCGTCCGGTGCCTGCGCGATGACCGCTCGCACGTCGCCGAATCGCTCGGCCCTGCCGACGAACTCCCCTGCCGAGGCCAGCACTGCGGCAGCCTTGACCGCGTCGAGTTCCTTCTCCGCGACCCGCAGACGCTCGACCAGGGTCTCGATGCGGGCCGGAACCTCCTCGGACGGCACCTTCAGCGAGGACGCGATGCCGGCCAGCAGCGCGCGTTCCTTGGCGAGATAGCGGTACGAGTCGAGACCGACGAAGGCTTCGACTCGGCGCACTCCCGAGCCCACGGACGATTCACCGAGAATGGTGACCGGGCCGATCTGCGACGAGTGCTGCACGTGCGTACCACCGCACAGTTCCATCGAGAACGGTCCGCCGATCTCGACGACGCGCACTTCGTCGCCGTAGTTCTCACCGAACAGGGCCATGGCGCCCATCTTCTTGGCACTGTCGAGGTCGGTGACCATGGTGTTGACCGCGAAGTCCGAGCCCACCGCGTCGTTGGCGACGTTCTCGATGTCGTCGCGCTGCGCCTCCGAGAGCGCTCCCTGCCACGAGAAGTCGAACCGAAGGTAGCCGGGCTTGTTGAGCGATCCGGCCTGTGTCGCGTTCGGCCCGAGCACCTGTCGCAGTGCCGCGTGCACCATGTGGGTACCCGAGTGGCCCTGAGTCGCGCCCTTACGCCACGCGTGGTCGACGTCGACGTGCACGGTGTCGCCCTCGGTGATCTGACCCGACTCGACCACCGACTTGTGCGTCCAGAGCTTCTTGGCGATCTTCTGCACGTCGTTGACCTTGACGCCGAGGCCGGGTGCAGTGATCGTGCCGATGTCGGCGATCTGGCCACCGGACTCGGCGTAGAGCGGGCTGCGGTCGAGGATGATCTCCACCGAGTCTCCCGCAACCGCGGTCGGTACGCGGACGCCGTTCGAGATCAGGGCCAATACCGTTGCCTCGGAGCCGAGTTCGTCGAATCCGGTGAACTCGGTCGGCGAACCGTCGACGAAATCCTTGTAGACCGTGAGGTCTGCGTGTGCGTGCTTGCGGGCACGGGCGTCGTCCTTGGCCCGGTTGCGCTGCTCGGCCATCAGCGAGCGGAAACCGTCCTCGTCCACCGACAGGCCGGCCTCGGCGGCCATCTCGAGCGTCAGATCGATCGGGAAACCATAGGTGTCGTGCAGCGCGAATGCCTCGGCACCGCCGATCTTCTTCGCGCCCGACGCCTTGACTGCCTCCGCCGCTCCCTCGAACAGCCGCGAACCCGAGGTCAGGGTCTTGAGGAACGCCGTTTCCTCCCCCACTGCGACGGTCAGAATGCGATCGAAGTCGGTGACCAGATTCGGGTACGACTCGGCCATCGTGTCTCGTACGACGGTGACGAACTGCGCCATGGTCTCGTCGGGTGCGCCGAGCAGGCGTGCCGATCGGACGATGCGGCGCAGCAATCGGCGCAGCACGTAGCCGCGACCGTCGTTGCCGGGATTGACTCCGTCGGAGATCAGCAGCGCGGCGGTCCGGGCGTGATCGGCGATGACTCGGAAACGCACGTCGTCGTCGTGGTTGGCACCGTAGGCGCGTCCCGAGAGTTCCTCTGCCTTGGCGATCACCGGTCGGACGAGGTCGGTCTCGTAGACGTTGTCCACGCCCTGCAGCAGGAAGGCGACGCGCTCGACGCCCATGCCGGTGTCGATGTTCTGCTTCGGCAGCGGACCGAGGATCTCGAAGTCGTCCTTGCTGATTCCCTTGCCGCGTTCGTTCTGCATGAACACGAGGTTCCAGATCTCGATGTACCGATCCTCGTCGGCCTCGGGACCGCCCTCGGCACCGAACTCGGGTCCTCGGTCGTAGTAGATCTCCGAGCACGGGCCACAGGGTCCGGGAATGCCCATGGACCAGTAGTTGTCGGCCATTCCTCGGCGCTGAATTCGCTCGTCGGGGAGGCCTGCGATCTCCTTCCAAAGCTCGATCGCCTCGTCGTCGTCGAGATACGCGGTGGCCCAGATGCGCTCGGGATCGAACCCGTATCCGCCGTCCTCGATGCTGTCAGTCAACAGAGACCAGGCGTGCCGAATGGCGTCTCGCTTGAAGTAGTCGCCGAACGAGAAGTTTCCTGCCATCTGGAAGAACGTGTTGTGGCGGGTGGTGATACCGACGTTCTCGATGTCGAGCGTGCGCACGCACTTCTGGACGCTCGTCGCCGTCTTGTACGGCGGTGTCTGCTGACCGAGGAAGAACGGCACGAACGGAACCATGCCCGCATTGACGAACAGCAGATTGGGGTCGTCGAGGATCAACGACGCACTGGGTACTTCGGTGTGTCCCGCCTTCACGAAATGGTCGAGGAAACGCCTGCGGATCTCATGGGTCTGCACGGATACAGGTTAGCGTCGTCGGACCCCGCACCGACTCGAGGGCCTATCGGCCTCGGATGATGCGGCGCAGTTTCCCGACCCTGGTCGCGATTTCCCGCTCGGCACCGTGCTCGGTGGGCTCGTAGTAGTTCACGCCCACCAGTTCGTCCGGCGGATACTGCTGCCCCAATACGCCGCCAGGACTGCTGTGCGGGTACCGATACCCGACGGCGTTCCCCAGCCCTTGAGCTCCCTTGTAGTGGCCGTCGCGCAGATGCGGCGGCACCGATCCCGACTTGCCTGCAGCCACGTCGGCCATGGCAGCACCGAGTGCGCCGATCACGGCACCGGATTTGGGCGCAGTGGCCAGATGAATCGTCGCCTGCGCCAGCGCCAACCGTGCCTCGGGCATACCGATCATCTGCACGGCGCTGGCAGCGGCCGTCGCGGTCTGCAGTGCCGTGGGGTCGGCCATCCCGATGTCCTCGCTGGCGTGCACCACGAGACGTCTCGCGATGAACCGCGCGTCCTCGCCTGCCGTGATCATCCGCGCAAGATAGTGCAGGGCGGCGTCGACGTCGGACCCTCTGATCGACTTGATGAACGCGCTGATGACGTCGTAGTGCTGATCTCCGTCGCGGTCGTAACGCACGGCGGCCTTGTCGACACTGGCCTCGACCGTCGCGAGGTCGAGCATCCCGTCGGTTGCAGCGCCCGCTGCCGCCTCGAGTGCCGTCAACGCCCGTCGGGCGTCGCCGGCAGCGAGACGCACCAGGTGATCCATCGCGTCGTCGGCGATGGTCACCGCACCGTCCAGTCCGCGCGGATCGTTGGCGGCGCGAGTGAGCAACAACTCGATGTCCTCGGATGCCAGCGGCTGCAACTGCAGAACCAACGACCGGGACAGCAGCGGCGACACCACCGAGAACGACGGGTTCTCCGTGGTCGCAGCCACCAACAACACGATCCGATTCTCGACGGCAGCGAGCAGTGCATCCTGCTGCGTCTTGGAGAATCGGTGCACCTCGTCGATGAACAGCACCGTCTGCTCGCCCGAGAGCAGTCGGCGGCGCGCGAGTTCGATGACGTTGCGTACTTCCTTGACACCGGCCGAGAGAGCCGACAGCGCCTCGAACTTGCGTCCGGTAGCCCCCGAGATCAGCGACGCCAGCGTCGTCTTACCGGTTCCCGGTGGACCGTAGAGCATCACCGAGGACGCACCGGAGCCCTCGACCAGCCGGCGCAGCGGTGCGCCCGGAGCCAACAGATGAGACTGCCCCACCACCTCGTCGAGGCTCGTCGGACGCATACGGACCGCCAGAGGTGCGTCGGGCCTGACGTAGGTGGACGTGGGACGGGACTCGGCGATCATCGCCTCCGGGGGCGCAGGCGCGTCGAACAGTCCATCGCCCAACTCGTCGCTCCCCGAGATGTCGCCGCCGGAGAAGTCACTACCGATGCCGCCGCTCACCCGTCGAACGCTACCGATGCGACCGGCGGATGCGCGAACGGCGTCTTCCTCAGCGCTCCCACTTGGTGCGCAGAGCGGTGCCGACCGACGTCGCGTAGTCGGCGATGTCGGTCTCACCGACGCGCGCGGCACTGTCTGCCAGCGCCGTCCACCGCGAAATCAGTGCCTGCGACCGCGGAACCGACAGGTGGTGAGCACGCGCCGCTGCGATGCGCGTGTGGTCGTCGGGCAGGAACCAGTAGGTGCTCAGCCACACCCAGATCAGACGCGCGTCGAGAATTTTGCTCGCCAGCGTGGTGTCGTCGGCCAACGCGGGCCATATCCCCACCACTTCCGAGCGCCACGCGTCGATCATCGCCTGCTCGCGATCGTGTGAGAGCTCGAAGCTGCACAGGCAACCTGGGAACGACGCCAACGCGTAGGTAATGTCGAGGGTGGCGTCACGAAATCCGCCCCACTCGTAGTCGAGGAACCGCACGCCTTCGTCGTTGACGATGATGTTGTCGGGACACAGGTCGGACGGGCTGAAGGCGCGGAAGGCACCGTGCGCGAACAGTCGCCCGCTGCGAGAGACTCGATCGAGAATGGCATCCGGAGTCGTTCCGACGCCCAGACGATCGGTCAGCAGGCCGGGGACCTCGGCAAGAGCGTCGGGTATCTGGGCGGAGATCCCGTCGGTGGAGTCGGGTTGTCCCACCCGTCGCAGCAGAGCGGCGAAATCGTCCTCACGGCCGACGGTGGCGGCGTGCATGCGGCCGAGCGCCTGCGCCATGGCCATCAAGGAATTGGTCACCGCGGCTTCGTCCGAGTTGCGCAGCAGAGCAGTGATGGGACTGGCGTCGCCGAGATCGCTGAGCACCAGCAACCTCGCGTCGAGGTCGTATGCGTGCAGCTCGGGTCCGGGCCTGCTGTCCGTGGCCAGAGCGTTGGCGAACTGGTACGACGCCGCCTCGCGCAGGAAGGCGCTGGAACCGGAGATGTCGGCGAGCTCGGCATGCAGTTCCGATTCGGCGGGCAGCTCCCGGACCTGCTTGATCACCAGGGTGCGGGGCAGCTGAAACGGGTTCTCGGACACTCTGACTCGCAACACGATCGCTTGACCGCTACCCCCCAGATTCACCGGGTCGATCAACGTCACCGGAGCTCCGGTGCGTTTGGTGAGGAGTCGCTGGGCTGCTGCTACTACCTCTGATACAGGGTCTGCCAGTGTTGCGGTCATCGATATCCAAGCTACCCGTTCGGTGTGTTCTGCTGTGCCGTCTCGGTGACTACGAATGGGAAACGATTGTCCGTTTTGCGGCTTTTCGCACGTTGCATTCGTAGATTCGACCAGATGGTCGGTTACCCCCGAGCCACCGAATTATGCCGGGTTCGCTACTGCGGTGCAACGTCCACCGATACGGCGATGGTGCTCTCCTCCGCTTCGGTGTAGATCACTCCGCGCAGGGGCGGCACGTCGGCGTAATCGCGTCCCCACGCCACGGTCGCGTATCGCTCGTCGACCAGCTGATCGTTGGTGGGATCGAAGGCGAGCCACCGATCGTTCGGCATCCACACCGCAGCCCATGCGTGGGTCGCGTCGACACCGATCATCCGTTCCTTGCCGGGCGGAGGTTCGGTTGCGAGGTATCCCGACACGTACCGGGCCGCCAGACCCTGGGACCGCAAGCACGCGATCGCAAGGCGAGCGAAGTCCTGACACACTCCCGACCTCGCGGCGAGGACGTCGACAACGGTGGTCGAGACCGTCGTCGAGCCGGAAAGATAGCGAAAGTCGGTGAAGATCCGATGCGTCAGATCGACGACGACGTCCGCGAGGGGACGACCGGGCCAGAAGCTGGGGGCCGCGTAGGCGCGCACCTCGTCGGCTATCTCCGGAGTCGGCAGATCGAGAGCGAACTCCACGGCCGACGCGCGGGCCGGATCCGCAGGCACGCTCGCATCGAACAGCGCCATCCGAGCCGACTCCCAGGATGCCGTCGCCGGCCACGACGTCGTCTCGTCCGCCGGACGAGGATAGACCTCCACCAGCGAATCCGCCGTGACCACCAGCTTCTCGTGGTCGTGCGTGACGTGGAAGTACACGTCCTCGTTGCCGTAGACGTCCACGCCGAAGGATTGATCGGTGGGAGCCGGCTCCACCGTGACCGACTTCTCCAGACAGTGCTGCCCGTCCATGTCGCGGGGCGCGAGGAATCCGCGCCCGTAGGACGAGGTAACGCGGTCGGAATACGTGTAGGTGGTGATGTGCTTGATTCGGTACCGACGACTCATCACCGCACTCCGTTCGCAGTTCGGATGTTGGCGCTGCCCCACAGCGGCTGCGTGCCACCGGGCAACGACATGTGCGTGGCGAGGACGACGCGGGACAATTCCTCCAGCGAGTCGTGGATGCCGTCCACCAGCTCGAGCAACTCCACTCGCCTGCCGTTCGCATCGACCGATTCCAGATCGCCCGGGTCAACGCGCCGCAACCGCACCCGCATCTGCTCGACGAGCTGCTCGGGCCGCGACGTACCCGAGGCGTCGGGCAACGAACCCAGGTCGTCCCGCAGCCGATCGAGCTGGTAGACCAACGCTCGCGGGTTGCCCTCGTCGAACAACAACAGTTGCGCGACGGCAGCCGGACGCGCGCGCCCGCTGTTGCGTCTGCGGTAGATCACCGAGGACTCGGCCGCGGACAGCACCGAATCGATGACCGCTTGTTCGGTGGACGGCGTGAGAGCGTGACTCAGCGTGGCCGAGAGCAGCGCAGTCAGCTGCAGACCACGCTCGATCCGTTTGCCTGCATCCATCAGGTACCAGCCCGCGTCTCGCACCATCGATTCCGATGCCAAGCCGGCCAGCGCAAGCAACCCGCGCAGCACACTCGACTGCGACGACGCCAGTTGCGCGCCGTTGTGAACCGGCGACTCGGCCAGCTCCTCGAGCGCGGTGTCGATGCGATTCAGCACCGCCCAGGTGTCGTTCGAGAGCTGGTCGCGCACCGCGCGCGCCGCTTGCTGCATCCGATCCACCGATTGGGCCAGCGAACCCAGACGTCCCGTGGAGAGCATCAGCGAGCGCATTTCCACGCTCGCATCACCGCGGTTCTTCTCGTCGAGGAATCCCGGCCAGGTGCGCGAGACCTTCGTGACCGCTTCGAGAAGGATCGGCAGACTCTCGCTGCCTTCGAGCCACGGCATCGAGCGGTAGTCCTGATTGCGTTCGCGCGCGGCGATGAGCAGTCGAGTCATGTCCTCGGCACGCTCGCTGTAGCGGCCGAACCAGAACAGGTCGCCGAGCACACGCGGGGAACTGACGACATCGACGTTGGACGCGGCGTACTGCGGCAACTCCTCCACCGTGGCGGGCGGGGTGTGCGGAGCGGAGTCCGCCGGGGTGACCCGTTCCACCGACTTGACCCATACGTCCTTCGACGCCACCGTGATGAGCGGTTCGGTGACCGGTGCGGTGAGCACCACCTGCCCCAGGCCGCCGCGCATCGGCGTGTACCCGCCCCGCTGGGCAACCGTGAACAGCCGCATCCCCACCTGCGCCGGTGCCACCGACAACTGCGAACCCGAGCCGCCGTCGATCGACGAACCGACCGGAGCCAACGAGAACTCGGGGACTTCCTGCCCGGTCCACTTCCATGGCTCGGCGAGAATTCGCTTCCACAGCTCCTCCGCGGCGACGTCGGTGAGATCGTGCCCCACCACCGTGCGACGTGAGGTGGTAGAGCGCAGCACCAGCGAACGCATCCGGCTTCCGATGTGCGAGAGCTGATCCGGGTCGCCACCCCAATAGGTCTGTACCGAACCGAGAATCAGATCCTCGTCCAGCAGGGCACGGCTCAACGCCGGAAGCAACGGAAGAAGAGCCGGGTTCTCGAGGACACCACTACCGAGAGTGTTCACGACGCTCACGGCCCCACGCCGCAGCACTTCGACCAGACCGACGACTCCCAGATGCGAATCCGGGCGCAGATCGAGTGGGTCGGCGAACTCGGCGTCGACTCGGCGCAGCACCACATCGACCCGGCGCAGCTTGCCGAGCGACCGCATCCACAGACAGCCGTCGCGGACCACGAGATCGGCATTCTCCACGAGCGGAAAGCCGAGAACCGTTGCGAGATAAGCCTGATCGAATGCCGTCTCGGAATGCGAACCGGGACTGAGCACCACCACGACCGGATTCTCGGCCGATGCGGGTGCCGCATCGCGAAGCGCCAGACGAACCGCCCGAGCGAACGTGGACAGCGGCCTGGGATTGCTGGCCTGGAACAACTCCGGCATCGCGCGCGACATCACCCGCCGATCGGCGAGCGCGTACCCCACTCCCGACGGTGCCTGCGTGCGGTCGGCGACGACCCGGAATTCGCCGTCGGAACCTCGGGCGACATCGGCGGCATGCATGAACAGCTGATGCGGCCCCGGAACGGTGATCGCATGCGCCGTCCGCAGATAGCCCGGGTTGCCGAAGACCAACTCCGGCGGAATCAACCCCCGACGAACGGTTTCCTGAGCACCGTAGATGTCGGTGAGCATCGCATCGAGCAACATCGACCGCTGAACCAAACCTGCTTCCAGACGGTCCCACTCGTCGGCCGCGACGACCAACGGAACACTGTCCAACCCCCACCGAACAGCACTGGGCAACGCCTCGCTGCCACCCGACGGAATCGGGTTGTACGTGATGCCGTGGTCGTCGACCAGACGGCTCACCCGCGACTGCAACGTCTGCATGGCACCCGAGCCGGCCTCGCGCATACCGTCGATTAATTCCGCCCAATGCGGACGGACGTCGTCGTCGGCATCGAGCATCTCGTCGAACCGATCGACACGACCGGTCACAGCCTCACGCCGACCGCGATACGCGAGCCACGGCGACCCGGCACCACTCGAAACGTCGTCGTTCCTGCCGGCACCACTCGAAACATCGTCGTTCCTGCCGGCTCCACTCGAAACATCGTCGTTCCTGCCGGCACCACTCGAAACATCGTCGTTCCTGCCGGCACCACTCGAAACATCGTCGTTCCTGCCGGCTCCACTCAGGGTGGTATCCACGGGCACCATCGAGCCGTTGTTCCTTCCGTCGGTCGATCACACTCCGCCGCCGGGTGACTCCGCTGCCTGCGGAACCACCCGATACGCGTCGGACCGAGATCGCTACCGGTCGACTCGTTCTCCTGTGCAGTCGCGCGTCAGGACGTGATGACTCCGGTCCGGCGCAGGTCGAGCATGCCGGGCGCGGACACATCGATCGCTTGGCGAGCGTGCATCTCGAGCAATCTTGCTACGTCCACCTTGCCCGAGGTGAACCCGCCCTCCTCGAAGCGGCCGTTACGGCGCGCTTCGGCTTCCACGGAGTTGACCGGCGGTCCCTCGTACGAGCGACCGCCCGGGTGCACCACGTGGTACGAGCACCCGCCGACCGCACGTCCGGTCTGCATTTCCACCAGATCGAAACGCAGCGGACTCTGCACCTCGATCGTCGGGTGCAGAGCACTCGGCGGCTGCCAAGCGCGGTAACGCACACCGGCGACCTGCACGTCCTGACGCTCGGTCCGCAACATCGGCACCGGCACCCCGTTGCACGTCACCATGTAGCGGCCCGCGTCGGCTCCGGCGACCTGAACCTGGATTCGTTCCACCGAAGAGTCCACGTACCGAGCGGTGCCCGAGGACGTCGATTCTTCGCCGAGGGTGTTCCATGGCTCGATCGCACCCCGCAGCTCGATCTCGGCGTCACCGACCACGGTGGTGCCGATTCGGGGGAATCTGAACTCGGTGAACGGATCGAGCCAGCTGGTGTCGAAATCGATGCCGTGCTCGCGGAGGTCCTCGACGACACGCCCGATATCGTTGATGACGAAGTGCGGCAACATGTACCGACCGTGCAGATTGGCACCGTGCCGGATGAGAGGTGCCTTCATCGGGGTGTCCCAGAACCGCGAGACCATCGATCGCACGAGCAGTGACTGCACCATCGCCATCTGATGGTGCGGCGGCATCTCGAACCCGCGCAGTTCGAGCAGTCCCAGTCGTCCGCGAGTGGAGTCGGGACTGTAGAGCTTGTCGATGCAGAACTCGGCGCGGTGCGTGTTGCCGGTGATGTCGGTGAGCAGGTGCCGCAGCGCTCGGTCGACGACCCAGGGCGACGCCGATCGGTCGGCCCCGGTCAGTCGTTCGATCTCGCTGAATGCGACCTCGAGCTCGTAGAGCGATTCCTCGCGGCCCTCGTCGGCGCGAGGAGCCTGCGACGTGGTGCCGATGAAGCGGCCCGAGAACAGGTACGACAGCGACGGGTGCCGCTGCCAGTGCGTCAGCAGCGAGACCAACAGGTCCGGTCGACGCAGAACGGGTGAATCCACCGGCGTCACCCCGCCGAGCGTGATGTGGTTTCCACCGCCCGTTCCACGCGTGGTGCCGTCGTTGTCGAATCCCTCTGTGCTCAAACGGGACTGACGCGCCTCGAGGTAGAGACGCTCCATCAGATCGTTCTGTTCCGCCCACGAGGAGGTCGGTTGCACGTTGACCTCGATCACACCGGGATCCGGTGTGACGGTGAGGGTTTGGATACGAGGATCGGACGGCGGACCGTAGCCCTCGATCACGACGGGCGTGTCGATGGTCGACGCCGCCTGCTCGACCCGCGAGACGAGATCGACGAAGTCGTCCAACCGATCCATCGGCGGCATGAACACGTGCAGGACGCCGTCGCGAACCTCGGCGACCAGTGCGGTGACGGCGGTGCCGCCCACCCCGGACGTCTCGTTCACCAACTGCGCGTAACGCGACTCGGCCGGGTTCACCGCACGCGGCGGTTGCTGGGTCAGCTGCGGTGTGGGCAGATCCGGCTTGGGCGCGGTGGGGTCTGCCGGGTTCTCGACGGGACCGCCGTCCCAGGAGATCGCGCGAAGTGGCAGCCGCAGGCCCGCGGGAGAATCGCCCTCCAGCAACACTATTCGGCCGCGGCGCAACTTCCAGTCCGAGCTCTCCCAGCCGGAGCCGTCCTCGGTGCGCGAGATGGGCAGAACGAATGCCGCAGGCTCGTCGGTACTGGCATCGAGCCGTTCGAGCAGTTTCTTTCTGGCATCCGCGGAATCGGCTCCCGGTTCGAGATCCTCGTCGTCGGCGGGCGGATCACCGTAGGGCTGGCGAACCAGGTCCAACAGTTTCACCAACGGGTCCTCGTAGGCGGGACGCGCCTGTGAGGCGGGCAGTCCGAGCGCCTTGACCAACTCGTCGATCAATGCCTGCGACGCCGAATTGTCCACCGGATCCGGGCGCAGGTCCTCGGCCAACCAGGGATCGGCGATCAGATCGGAGTCGTGCCACAGAGCTTGACCGTCGGTACGCCAGAACAGTCCCACCTGCCACCGCGGCAGAGGTTCGCCGGGGTACCACTTGCCCTGGCTGCGCTGCACCAGACCGTCCGGTGCGTAGATGGTGCGAAGCCGTTCAGCGAGCACACTTGCCAGCTTGCGCTTGTGCGGACCGTCGGCAGTGGTGTTCCACTCGGGCGCTTCCTGATTCTCGATCGCGACGAACGTGGGCTCGCCGCCGACGGTCAACCGAATGTCCTGATCGATCATCCGCTCGTCGATCTTCTCGGCTGTGGCCTTGATCGATTCCCACTGCTCGGCGGTGTACGGCAACGTCGTTCGCGGATCCTCGTGGACGCGGACGACGGTGTTCGAGAAGTCGAGTTCGGCCTTGCACTTGCTCGTCGCACCGGAGATGGCGGCGGCCGTCGACGGGTGCGGTGTGGCCGACAGTGGAATGTGGCCCTCGCCGGCGAACAGACCCGATGTCGGGTCCATCCCGACCCAGCCCGCACCGGGGAGGTAGACCTCGGTCCAGGCATGGAGATCGGTGAAGTCCTCCACCGGCCCGGACGGGCCGTCCAGCGACTTTACGTCGGAGGACAACTGAACCAGGTAACCCGAGACGAACCGCGCTGCCAGACCCATCTGACGCAGTACCGACACCAGCAACCACGCCGAGTCGCGGCACGACCCGACGGCGGACGTCAGGGTCAGATCGGGGGTCTGCACTCCGGGTTCCATGCGCACGGAGTACCCGACGTCGCCCATGACGGCTTGGTTTGCCATCACGAGAAAATCGATGGTGCGCAACGACTCTCCGCGTTCGGTGACAGCCGCCTGTAGCTTCTCCACCCAAGCCGAGACCACCGGTCCCGGTCCGGATCCGGCCTTGCCCTCGTCCACCGGCCGTAGATACGGCTCGAGGTCGGGCAGGTCGTGCTCTTCGTACGCGAAGCCGTAGTGCTCGGCCCATTCCTCGACGAAGAAGTCGAGGGGATTGATGGACGCCATGTCCGCGACGAGTCCGACGGTGATCGACAGGTGATCGGTTCGCTCGGGGAAGACCACCCGAGCGAGGAAGTTTCCGAACACGTCCTGCTGCCAATTGACGAAATGCTCCGCCGGCTCGATCTTCAGCGAGTACGCCTCGATGGGAGTGCGCGAATGCGGTGCCGGTCGCAGCCGAATTTCGTGCGGAAAGATCTTGACGGTGCGGTCGAATCGGTAGCTGGTGCGGTGTTCGAGTGCAACCTTGATGCCCACGGCGAGCCCCTCGTGATAGTCCCGGTATGGGTAGAACACCCAACCCTAGTAGGACCGGGCCCGGTGCGCTCGGCGAGAAATCGTGTCCGAAATGTACCGACCGGGCAGGTGTGTAGTGCTTGACACCCTCTTCGTGGTGGGGTTCGCTCGGCGAGAATCGAGTATTCGTTCGACGCACGCCACACTTTGCAACCAAAGGGAATCTCGTGAGCGACAATCCACCCAACGGACCGCAGTACGGGTCCGATCCGAACCAACCCCAGTACCCCACGAATCCAGCGTCCGGTTACCCACCGCCCGGCAACTACCCACCGCCCGGCAACTATCCGCCCCCGGGCAACTATCCGCCGCCACCGGTAGGCGGAAACGCCGGATTCGGGCTGGGCTCGCAGTTGCCCGGCGGCGCGCAGCCCGGCAGCCTCGGATCACGTTTCGCGGCGCGCTTCCTGGACTTGCTCATTCTCGCGATCGTCCAGATCATCCTGTACTTGATTCTCCCCAGCGGGTTCTTCGGAACTTTCCTGATGGGTCTCGCGACTGCGCTCCTCGGCTTCGCGTACTTCACGCTGCTCGAGTCCTCCCGCGGCCAGACTCTGGGCAAGCAACTCCTCGGTCTACGCACCCTCGGCCCAGCAGGCGGACTGCCCACTCAGGCCGAGGCGGCCAAGCGCAATGCCTTCCTTCTGCTCAACATCGTGCCGTTCGTCGGCAGTTTCCTGGTGATCGTGGCGTACATCGTCGTTGCGGTGACCATCAACTCCAGCCCGACCAAACAGGGCAAGCACGACGAGATCGCCGGCGGAACCCAGGTCATCAGCATTTCGTAACAACCCGTCCACGCACGAGCGGACCTCCGACATCAGGCGGAGGCCCGCTCGTCTGCGTTCACAGTGTTTCGGGGTCTCGGTGCTCCGAACCACCCCACGCGTCCCGACCACAGACCAGGAGAACGACGTGAACGACGATCCGACCGACGAACCTCGGCCCGGCCAGGGTTCCGATCCCGACCGCCCCGAAACGCCGAACACTCTCCCGCCGAACACGGGAAACACCCCGCCGCCTGCCGGCGGTCAGTACCTGCCCCCGCCCGGGAACTACCCGCCGCAGGGGAACTACCGACCGCAGGGACCTCAGGGCGGCTACCCGCCTCCCGGTGGCTACCCACCCCCGCCAGGAAACTACCCGCCTCAGATCGGCGCGCCCGGCAGCTATCCACCGCCACCCGGTGCGTATCCACCCCCGCCCGGCAACTACGCGAACTACGGCAACCAGGGGTACGGACAGGTGCCGTTGGGTCCCAATCCCGGTCGCCTGGATGTCGGTGCAGCGCTGAGCTACAGCTTTGCCAAGTTCAAGGACAACGTCGGCCCGTGGCTCGCCATCACGGCCATCGTGTGGGCTGTCAGTGCTATCGGGGTCGTCCTGATCTTCGCGTCGACGTTCACCGCGGCGATGGCAGCAGCCGACAGCGGTGACACGACGTTCACGACCACGACATCCGGGGTGGCCATCGTCGTCACGGCCATCGCCACGTTCGTGTCGTATTTCGTCAACGCCGCCTACGTTCGCGGAGCCCTGGACGAGACCGGCGATCCCGAGAAACCGTCGTTCGGGCGGTTCTTTCAACTCACCAACGTCGGCCAGATCGCCGTCCTGGCGTTGATCTGGACCGTCGTCAGCGTGGTGCTCGGTTTCATCCCGTTCCTCGGAACGGTCCTTCTGATCGCGATCGGCTTCCTCGCGAACTTCGCCTTGACGTTCCTGATCGATCGCAACCAGTCGGCGATCGAATCCATCAAGTCGAGTGTCGACCTGACCGTCAAGAACTTCGGCCCGATGCTGCTGCTACTACTTCTGTTGACCGCGATCAACATCGGCGGCGCGCTGCTGTGTGGCCTCGGTCTGCTGTTCACCATCCCGATCTCGGTGATCGCGACCAACTACGCCTACCGCGTCCTCACCGGCGGTCCGCTGTCCCCCGCACGCTGACCTGATCCGAACAGACGAATGTCCCCGCAACGCACTGCGCTACGGGGACATTCGTTTTCGAACCCTTCTAGGCCTCGGCTGGTTCTTCCTTCTTCTCCGGCTTGAAGTCGACGCCCGATTCCTTACGCTGCTGCGGCGTGATGGGTGCGGGCGCGTCGGTCAACGGGTCGATGCCGCCGCCGGACTTGGGGAACGCGATGACCTCTCGGATGGAATCGACTCCGGCGAGCAGCGCGGTGATGCGATCCCAGCCGAACGCGATGCCGCCGTGCGGCGGTGCGCCGTACGAGAAGGCATCGAGAAGAAAGCCGAACTTCTCCTGTGCTTCTTCCTTGCCGATACCCATGATCGCGAACACCCGTTCCTGAATGTCCTTGCGGTGGATACGAATACTGCCGCCGCCGATCTCGTTTCCGTTGCAGACGATGTCGTAGGCGTAGGCCAGAGCAGATCCGGGGTCGGTGTCGAACGTATCCATCGACTCCGGCTTCGGCGAGGTGAACGCATGGTGCACCGCCGTCCACGCACCGGATCCGACCGCTACGTCCCCACTGGCGGTGGCGTCGGACGTGGGCTCGAACAGCGGGGCATCGACGACCCACACGAACGCCCACGCCTTCGGGTCGATCAGGTCGAGCTTCCGAGCGATTTCGCCGCGCACGGCACCGAGCAATCCACGGGATGCCTTGACAGGGCCGGCGGAGAAGAAGATCGCATCGCCGTTCTTCGCGCCGACGTGTGCGGCGAGGCCGTCGCGCTCGGCGTCGGTCAGGTTCTTGGCAACCGGACCACCCAGCGTGCCGTCCTCACCCACGAGAACGTACGCGAGGCCCTTGTGGCCACGCTGCTTGGCGAATTCCTGCCATCGGTCGAGCTGCTTCCGGGGCTGGCTCGCGCCACCGGGCATGACGACCGCACCGACGTACGGGGCCTGGAACACTCGGAAGGTGGTGTCGGAGAAGAAGTCCGTGCACTCGACCAGTTCGATCTCGAAGCGAAGATCGGGCTTGTCCGAACCGTAGCGACGCATCGCCTCGGCGTAGGTGATCCGCGGAATCGGAGCCGTGAAGTGATGCCCGACGAGCTTCCACAGCGATGCCAGGATCTCCTCGGCCAACAGGATGACGTCGTCCTGGGTGACGAAGCTCATCTCGACGTCGAGCTGAGTGAACTCCGGCTGACGGTCGGCGCGGAAGTCCTCGTCTCGGTAGCACCGGGCAATCTGGTAGTAGCGCTCGATACCGCCGACCATGAGCAGCTGCTTGAACAGCTGCGGACTCTGCGGCAGAGCGTAGAAGCTACCCGGCTGCAACCGCGCCGGCACCAGGAAGTCGCGGGCACCCTCGGGGGTGGATCGCGTGAGCGTCGGAGTCTCGACCTCGACGAACTCGTGGTGCGCGAGCACCGAGCGGGCGGCGGCGTTGACATGAGAGCGCAGGCGAATGGCATGCCCGGGGCCCTCACGACGCAGATCGAGGTAGCGGTACTTCAGACGCGCTTCTTCGCCCGGCTGGTCGTCGAGCTGGAACGGCAGCGGTGCCGCCTCGGACAGAACCTCGATCTCGGAGGCCTCGACCTCGATCGCACCGGTGGGGATCTCGTAGTTGGCGTTGCCCTCGGGGCGGCCCTCGACCTTGCCGGTGACCTTCACGACGTATTCGGCGCGCAGGCGATGGGCCTGCTCGAGTGCTGCTCCCTCACGGAAGACGACCTGGGACACACCGGACGCGTCGCGCAGATCGATGAAGATGACGCCGCCGTGATCGCGTCGGCGGGCCACCCATCCCGTCAGCGTCACGGTTCGGTCGACGTGCTCGGGGCGTAATGAGCCGGCGAGGTGGGTGCGCAGCACGGGTGTCCTTTCGAGAAAAATCCGCTGATCGTGTTCTTCGCTCACCGATCCTACGGAGCACATGACCGTAGAAGGAAACGAGATCGCGACGCGGCATGCGAAGCTATGGCCGACAGCAGCGATGTGTGTTCTCGCCACAGGGTGGGAGCTCGGCGGAGAGGAACTCGGGCATGACCTTCAGAGAAGGTTCGCGGATGGAGCGGGGTCGAGTCTCCGTCGGCGGCAGCGGTGGCGGCGGACGCGGTGGCAAACTCGCCATCGGCGGTGGTGCAGGCGGCCTGATCATCATCGTCATCGCGCTGCTCTTCGGCGGAGATCCCGGTTCGATTCTCAATCAGATCAGTGGCGGTGACAGCTCGGCGGGGCAGGTCGACTCCGGCACCTCGGGGACCCTCGAGGGCTGCGAGACCGAGGCGGACGCGAACACCAAGATCGACTGCCGTATCGGATTCACGGTATCGAGCCTGGACACCGTCTGGGAATCGCAGCTGCAAGCTCAGACCGGCGTCGCCTACGTTCAGCCCGGCGTGAATCTGTTCTCGGGAGCAACCAACACCGGCTGCGGCAACGCCACCAGCGCCGTCGGGCCATTCTACTGCCCCGCCGATTCCACCGCCTACTTCGACACCAGCTTCTTCCAGGTTCTCGTCGACCAGTTCGGCTCGAGCGGCGGCCCCTTGGCGCAGGAGTACGTGGTGGCGCACGAGGTCGGCCACCACCTGCAGAACCAACTGGGCGACATCGGCCGCGCGCAGGCCGATCCGCAGGGACCCGAGTCCGGTGGCGTCAAGGTGGAGCTGCAGGCCGATTGCTACGCGGGAATCTGGGCGCACTATGCAGCCGACACAGTCGATCCGGACACCGGGGTTCCGTTCCTCGAGCCGCTGACCACCACCGACATCGATGACGCTCTCTCCGCCGCGTCGTCGGTGGGCGACGACCGGATTCAGCAGGCATCCACCGGCAGCGTCAACCCCGAGGGCTGGACGCACGGTTCGTCTGCACAGCGACAGGCATGGTTCACCGCGGGCTACGAGACCGGGCAGGTGGCGGCCTGCGATACGTTCTCGGCGCGGGACCTGAACAATCCCTGATCCCCGAAGTAGTCGGAACGACGTAGTCAGAACAAGGTGAGGGCCGGCCCCGAGGTCACCGACGCTCGGGGTTCGGCAGGTTCGTTCACGGGCAGCGAGCGGGTCTGCTCTGGGGCGAACCCGTACTTGTCGAGCAACGGATCGATGCGGCCACGTAGCCACTGCTTGTACTCCGGAGTCACGTAGGCCCCGTGCCCATAGAGCTGACGGTACCGCCGCACCAACGCGGGGTGCTCCTTCACCAGCCAGCTCATGTACCAATCTTTGGTGCTCGAACGCAGATGCATCGGCAGGGCCGTCACGGTCGTCGCACCCGCCTCGGCCAGAGCGCCGATGAGGCCGTCCAGTTGCTTGGCCCCGTCGGTGAGAAACGGAATGACCGGTGCCACCAGAACTCCGCACTCCAGTCCGGCGTCGCGGACCGCTCGAACGAGGTCCAATCGTGCTCGCGGACCGGGGGTTCCGGGCTCGAGCTGCTTCTGCAGGTCGGCGTCGTGAATAGCGAGGCTGATGCTCACGTGCACGTCGACTTGCTGGGCGGCCAACGTCAACAGGGGTAGATCGCGTCGCAAGAGTGTGCCCTTGGTCAGAATCGAGAACGGAGTGCCAGATTCGGTCAGCGCCCGAATGATGCCGGGCATCAACCGATATCGGCCCTCCGCGCGTTGGTAGGGGTCGGTGTTGGTTCCCAGCGCCACCGGCTCACGCTTCCACGATCGCCGCGAAAGCTCCTTGCGCAGAACGGCCGCGACGTTGGTCTTGACGACAATCTGCGAGTCGAAGTCGTTGCCGGAGTCCAGATCCAGGTACTCGTGGGTGGGGCGGGCGAAGCAGTATCGACATGCGTGCGAGCATCCGCGCATCGGGTTGACGGTCCACGAGAAGGGCACCTGCGATTCGCTCGGAACCTCGTTCAGGGCGCTCTTGCACAGCACCTCGTGGAAGGTGATGCCCTCGAACTCCGGCGTCTGCACGCTGCGGACCAAACCCGACCGCTCGAGCCCCGGTAGCGCCCCGTCGTCCGCGGCGTCGAGAGTCTGACCCGCCCATCGCATGCACACAGTCGAACATTTGTTCTATGCCGTGTCAAGGCCGGCCCGCCACTGCCGATCCCCGCTCGGGTGTGGTCATGGGAAGGCGATACCGTAGGCCCCCAGTCGATCCTAGGAGTGCACCGCCGTGACCGCCCCGAACACACCGACCCTCGAACCCATTCTGCGTCTCGGCCTCACACTCGGACCTGGAATCGACATCGGTTCGGTACCCGCGGGCGAGCGGGTCGTCACCACCGTGCTCGGCGGCGCAGCTCCCGGCCCCGACATCGAGGGAACTCTCGCAGCCGGGTCGACCGTCGTCAGCGTGACGCGGTCCGACGGATGCACCGAGTTCAGCAGCGACCTCGTTCTGGAATTGGCGACCGGAGGCTACCTCTCCTTGGACTACCGAGGGGTTCAGTTCGGGCCTGCCGAGGTCATCGAAGCTCTGAACGATCCCGAGCGAGAGGTCGATCCCGCCACGTACTACTTCCGCGGCACACTCCGCGTGTCGACCGCAGTGCCGAAGTTCACCTATCTCAACCGCGCACTCGTCGTCACGTCCGGATCCCGCTCCGCCGAAGCCGTCGTGCTCGACGCCTTCCTGGTCACCTGATCACGGTTCAGTCGAGCAACTGCGCGACCTCGCGGTCGGTCAGCGTCGCCTGCGGAGTTCGCCCTTTGCTGCGAACCAGTTCGACGGCGCGATAGAGCGGCCGCTGATCGAGTCCGGCATCGCGCGCCTCGGCACGTAGCTGATCCACCAGCACCGATGCGATCGCTGCGGCTGGTACCAGCTCGGTGGTCCACAGCGAGTCGGCGAGGCTGCGTAACGCGAGAATCGGCAGCTCACGGCCCCCGTCCCTGGTGTAGAGCGCAAGCGGAACCACGATGTGTGTACGCCCGTCGTAGAGCCGCAGCGAGATCTGATCGATTCCGGCCGTCCGAATCGTCAGTTCGGCCGTCACCACCTCCGGCATTTTCAGCCGGCGAGTGCGCAACCCTCGCGCGCACAGTTGCGGGCCGTCGAGCCACACCCGTCGGCGCAGACCGAGCCAACCCGACAGCACTGCGGGACCGCCGACGATCACCCCGACGAGAACTGCGACCCACACCGGCGCGAACAGCGCCAGGACGACGGCGAGAACGATCCCGATCACGGCCGACCCGACCATTATCTTGCGCAGGCGCGGTGCCAGGAACTCCACCGAGACCAGGTCGAGGGCTACCGGCCCCGCGTTGGACCGAGAGTCACCGGGCCGGGACTCACCGGGCAAGGCGCGCTCCGAGGGCGTCGACCACGTCGGCCATCGGAACGGTGTCCTGCTCGCCGTTCGAAAGGTCTTTCACCAGAACCGATTCCGCAGCCAGTTCCTGATCGCCGAGCATCAACGCGAACCGCGCCCCGGACCGGTCGGCGGCCTTCATGGCACCCTTGATCCCGCGATTGCCGTAGGCCATGTCCACGGCTATTCCTCGTTCGCGTAGCTGAGCCGCGATGTCGACGATCGCCAGCTTGGCGCCGGCACCCATCGGAACGCCGAAGACCTGGCATCGTGACGTTGCGCCCGCGGTCTTGCCTTCGGCGGCGAGGGCCAGCACGGTGCGATCGACGCCGAGGCCGAACCCGATTCCGGAGAGCGCCTGCCCGCCCAGCTGTTCCATCAGCCCGTCGTAGCGTCCGCCGCCGCCGATGCCCGATTGTGCGCCGAGCCCGTCGTGCACGAACTCGAACGTCGTCTTGGTGTAGTAGTCCAGGCCCCGCACCATCCGCGGATTCACCAGGTACGGAACGTTCATCACGTCCAGGTATGCCAGCACTTCGTCGAAGTGTTCCTTCGCCGATTCGGAGAGGTGATCGAGCATCAGCGGTGCGTCTGCGGTCATCGCGCGCACCTCAGGGCGCTTGTCGTCGAGCACGCGCAGCGGGTTGATCTCGGCGCGCCGACGGGTGTCCTCGTCGAGCGGAAGCGCGAACAGGAACTGCTGCAACAGCTCTCGGTACTGCGGGCGACAGGTGTCGTCGCCGAGCGAGGTGATCTCGAGCCGGAACCCGGTGAGCCCGAGGGTCCGGAAACCGGCGTCGGCCACGGCGATGACCTCGGCGTCCAGCGCCGGGTCGTCGACGCCGATCGCCTCGACACCCACCTGCTGCAGCTGCCGGTACCGGCCGGCCTGCGGGCGTTCGTAGCGGAAGAAGGGCCCGGCGTAGGCGAGCTTGACCGGCAGCGCTCCCCGATCCAATCCGTGCTCGATCACCGCGCGCATGACTCCTGCGGTGCCTTCGGGACGCAGCGTCACCGATCGATCTCCGCGGTCGGCGAAGGTGTACATCTCCTTGCTCACCACATCGGTCGACTCCCCGACTCCGCGGGCGAACAGCCCGGTGTCCTCGAAGATCGGCAGTTCGATGTGGCCGTAGCCGGCGTTGCGGGCGGCGTCGAGCAGCCCCTCGCGGACGGCGACGAACTCGGCCGAGTTCGGGGGGAAGTAATCGGGGACGCCCTTGGGCGCAGAAAAGGCGGTCGGCTTGCTCACGTTCACAGCTTCCCTTGCTCGGGGTCGGTGAGTCCAACGAGGAACGGATTGGACTCCCGCTCCTGGCCTATCGAACTCTGTCCGCCGTGCCCCGGGAGCACCACCGTGTCATCACTGAGCGGTAGCAGCCGACTCGCGATCGATCGCAGCAGCTGATCATGATCGCCGCCGGGCAGGTCGCTGCGCCCGATCGATCCCGCGAAGAGGGTGTCCCCGGTCAGTGCCAACGGAACCGAGCCGTCGGGCCCGTCTGCATGGGCGAGGAACACGACGGATCCCTGGGTGTGCCCGGGGGTGTGCACCACCGTGAACTCGATTCCGGCGAGCTCGAGCCGGTGACCGTCCGTGAGCTCGATCACCTCGGCCGGTTCGTGGAACTCGAGGTCGCCCAGCACTGCCGCCAACGTCGGGCCCGTTCCCTTGATCGGATCGGCCAGCATGTAGCGGTCCTCGGGTGCGATGTACGCCGGGATGCCGTACTTTGCGCAGATCGGCTCCACCGACCACGTGTGGTCCAGATGACCGTGCGTGAGCAACACTGCGGTGGGGGTGAGCGAGGACTGCGTCAGGAAGTCGATCAGCGGATCCGCGGCGTCCTGACCGGGATCGACGACGACACACTCGGACGCGTCGTCCTGGGCCAGGATGTAACAGTTGGTCTGAAACATGCCTGCGGGGAATCCGGTGACGAGCAAGACAAACGCTCCTAAAGGCTGAGGCCGAAGTACCGAGCAAGCTTAGTGTGGCCGCTCGCGTCGGGTCCCCCCAGCATGCTCTCAGGCAACAGTGGCAAACTCGCGTTGGCCGATTCTCGGCCGGTTACCACACGATCGGTCCGTGCAGCGAGCGGGCGAGGTCGTTTTTCGACAAGCGGGAGGAACACGAATTGCCCAGCAACGAGCAACGGCGCGAGGCTGCCAAACGAAAGCTCGAACGCCAACTCGTACGCCGCGCCGAGCGAGCGCGGCGTCGTAAGCAATTGACGATCGTCGGTTCCGTTCTCGGCGTCGTCGCGGTCGTGGCCGTCGTCTCGGTCGTGTTCGTGGTGACGCGCGGTGACGACGATGCGAGCACCGCGCAGGAATCGTCGACGTCGGCACCTGCCGATTCGATCATCGCAGCGGGACGCACCGAGCCGCTGCCAGAGACGGTGAACTGCTCCTATCCCGCTGCTACGCAGCCGGCGGCCAAGGAGAACACTCCCCCGCGCACCGACAACGTCCCCACCAGCGACGAGCCGCTGAGCTACAGCATGACCACGTCTGCGGGCAACATCGGTCTGACGCTGAACAATCCCGAGGCTCCGTGCACGGTCAATAGCTTCGTATCGCTCGCCAATCAGGGCTACTTCGACGGCACCACCTGCCATCGACTCACCACGGGCGCGGGCCTGCAGGTGTTGCAGTGCGGCGATCCCACGGGCACCGGCTCCGGTGGTCCGGGGTACCAGTTCGCCGACGAATTCCCCACCGATACGTATGCCGAAGGCGACCCCGCCGCACAGACCCCGATCGCATACCCGCGCGGAACGTTGGCCATGGCCAACGCAGGCCCGGGTACCAACGGCAGCCAGTTCTTCCTCGTCTACGGCGATTCCGAACTGCCGCCCGCCTACACAGCATTCGGCACCATCGACGAGACCGGACTCGCCACTCTCGACGCCATCGCGGCCAAGGGAGTGGAGGGCGGCGCATCCGACGGAGCGCCCGCCGAACCGGTCGACATCACGTCCATGCTGAGCGACCTGTGAACCGCACCTCGGCGCTGACGATCGCGGTCTCGGCCACCGCGCTGGTACTCGCAGGGTGTTCCGGTTCGACCGAACCGGCAGCCGCACCGACCACCACACCGTCGTCGTCGACGACCACGACGACCGAAGCACCCGCGCCGCGTCCTGCACTCGACCTGTCCCGGTTCGGTGCGTTGCCGCCCGTGCCGCAGCCGACGACCGACACGGTGTCCTGCTCGTATCCGGCGGAGTCGCCGGCCGCCAAGGAGGTCGACGCTCCTGCGACCGACAACATCGACGTGTTCGGAAACGTCGACGTGACGCTGTCCACCAATCAGGGTCCGATCGACATCACACTCGACCGCACTCAGGCACCGTGCACCGTCAACAGCGTCGTCGGCCTCGTTCAGCAGGGATATTTCGACGGCTCGCCCTGTCACCGACTGACGACGTCACCGGGCCTCGAGGTAGTGCAGTGCGGTGATCCGTCCGGGTCCGGTCGAGGTGGACCGGGATACACCTTCGCCAACGAGTACCCCACCACCGCGTACACCGACGACCCGGCGCAGGCCGAGAATCCGGTGGTCTACCCCCGAGGAACGTTGGCCATGGCCAACGCAGGCCCCGATACCAACGGTAGCCAGTTCTTCCTGGTGTACGCCGATTCGGTGCTGCCGCCGCAGTACACGGTGTTCGGCACGATCTCGGACTCCGGTCTGCAGACCCTCGACGCCATCGCTGCGGGCGGGGTCACCGGTGGCTCCGAGGACGGCGCACCGGCGAACCCGGTGATCGTGGAGTCCGCCGCCTGAGTTCGCGCTCGAAGGCCGAGAGGGTGAGCAGAACATCTGCTCACCCTCTCGTCGTTCTCGGACTGCCGCTCAGGCAGCAGACGTCAGGCGGTACACGTCGTAGACGCCCTCGACGTTGCGCACCACGTTCAGCACGTGCCCGAGGTGCTTCGGGTCGCCCATCTCGAACGTGAACTTGCTGATCGCCACCCGGTCCCCCGATGTCGCGACGGACGCCGAAAGAATGTTGACCTTCTCGTCGGCGAGCGCCTTGGTGACGTCGGACAGCAGTCGATGACGGTCGAGTGCCTCGATCTGAATGGCGACCAGGAACACCGACGACGCCGACGGCGCCCACTGAACCTCGATGAACCGTTCGGACTGTTCCTCGAGCGACCGTGCGTTGGTGCAGTCGGTGCGGTGGACACTCACCGATCCACCACGGGTGACGAATCCGAGGATCTCGTCTCCCGGCACCGGGGTGCAGCACTTGGCGAGTTTCGCGACGACGCCCTCGGATCCGGTGACCAGTACGCCCGCGTCGCCGACCTGACGGGGTCGAGTCGGGATGGTCGACGGGGTCGACCGCTCGGCGAGCTCTTCCTCGACATCGCCGACGCCGCCGAGATGGGCGACCAGCCGCTGCACCACGTGGCGAGCGGACACATGATTCTCGCCGACCGCGGTGTAGAGCGCGGAGACGTCGACGTACCGTAGTTCGTGCGCGATCGCCGACATGGACTCGGCATTCATCAAGCGCTGCAAGGGTAGTCCGCCTCGACGAACCTCCTTGGCGATGCCGTCCTTGCCCGCCTCGAGAGCTTCCTCGCGGCGCTCCTTGGCGAACCACTGGCGAATCTTGGTCTTGGCACGCGGTGAGGCGACGAAACCCTGCCAGTCCCGGCTCGGACCGGCAGTGGCGGCTTTCGAGGTGAACACCTCGACCACTTCACCGTTGTCGAGAGTCCGTTCCAGTGCCACGAGTCGACCGTTGACCCGCGCACCGATACAGCGATGCCCCACCTCGGTGTGCACCGCGTACGCGAAGTCGACCGGACACGATCCGGCGGGCAGGGTGACCACGTCGCCCTTGGGCGTGAAGACGAAGATCTCCTTGACCGCGAGGTCGTAGCGCAGCGACTCGAGGAACTCTCCCGGATCGGCGGCTTCTCGCTGCCAGTCGAGCAGCTGACGCATCCACGCCATGTCGTCGACCTCGGCATTGTCCTGTGAATGCTTGCCCTTGGTCTCCTTGTAGCGCCAGTGCGCCGCAATTCCGAACTCGGCTGTACGGTGCATGTCCCGCGTCCGGATCTGCACCTCGAGGGGCTTGCCCTCGGGTCCGATCACCGTGGTGTGCAGCGACTGGTACACCCCGTAGCGCGGCTGCGCGATGTAGTCCTTGAAACGGCCCGCCATCGGCTGCCACAGCGAATGCACCACGCCGACAGCGGCGTAGCAGTCGCGGATCTCGTCGCACAGGATGCGGACGCCCACGAGGTCGTGGATGTCGTCGAAGTCGCGGCCCTTGACGATCATCTTCTGGTAGATCGACCAGTAGTGCTTCGGGCGACCCTCGACGACGGCACTGATGCGCGACGCGGCGAGTGTCGCGTTGATCTCGGCCCGAACCTTCTCGAGGTAGGTGTCGCGGGACGGCGCACGATCGGCCACCAGACGCACGATCTCGTCGTACTTCTTGGGGTGGAGTATGGCGAACGCCAGGTCTTCGAGCTCCCACTTGACCGTGGCCATTCCGAGCCGATGGGCAAGCGGCGCAATGACTTCCAGCGTCTCCTTGGCCTTGCGCGCCTGCTTCTCCGGGGGCAGGAACCGCATGGTGCGCATGTTGTGCAACCGGTCGGCGACCTTGATGACCAACACCCGTGGATCTCGCGCCATCGCGATGATCATCTTGCGGATGGTCTCGCCCTCGGCCGCAGTTCCGAGCACGACCTTGTCGAGCTTTGTCACTCCGTCCACGAGATGAGACACCTCGTCGCCGAATTCCTCGGTCAACTTGGCCAGCGAATACCCGGTGTCCTCGACGGTGTCGTGCAGCAGCGCCGCAACCAGGGTGGTCGTGTCCATTCCGAGTTCGGCCAGAATGTTCGCCACAGCGAGCGGATGCGTGATGTAGGGATCGCCGGACTTGCGCATCTGCGAGGCGTGCAGCTCGTCGGCCACGTCGTAGGCCCGCTGCAGCAATGTCAGGTCGGCCTTGGGATAGAGCTCGCGGTGCAGGCTGACCAGTGGCTCGAGCACCGGCTTGACCGCCGCGCTGCGTCCGGCGGTGATGCGGCGCGCCAGACGCGCCCGCACCCGACGCGATGCCGAGGTGGGGACGGGTGCCGAATTACGGGTTCCCGACGGAGCCTGCGCATCGTTCGCCACCGGGCCGTGGGGTACCGGAGTGTCGACGGCCGGGCGGGAATCACCGGACGCGGCCTCTTCTGTCGTGACGACGTCGACACCGGTCCGTTCGGTGACCCCGGTCTGATCGGCAACGGGCCGTTCGGGGACGGCAGGCCCATCGGGCAAGGGCTGATCGATGTAACGGGTCACTCTCATCACCTCCTGCCACACATTCCGCGTTGTTGCCGGAATTGTTCGGTCAACGCTTCGTGAAAGCGACTTTAGTCCTCATACTCGAACCAGGCAGCCGAGCGGGTAGCCACTGCACTTGTCGCGCCCACCCAGAACAGCGATCTCGAGAACCACAGCGGCTCCGGCGATGACTGCCCCCTGCTCGGCCAACAACCGAGCCGTCGCATCGACGGTACCGCCGGTCGCCAGTACGTCGTCGACCACCAGCACTCGCTTCCCGGTCACGTCGATCGCAGTCGGGATCTGCAACTCGGCGGTTCCGTACTCGAGATCGTACGACCGTGAATGCACCGGAGGCGGCAACTTTCCCGCCTTGCGCACCGCCAGCACACCGCACCCGAGTTCGAGGGCAACTCCGGCCCCCAACAGAAAACCCCGTGCGTCGATACCCGCCACCAGGTCGACGTCCTCGAATCCCTGCGCCAACTCCGATACGACGCTGCGTAACGCCGGCCCGTCCGCGAACACCGGTGTCAGATCGCCGAAGCGCACACCGGGGACGGGAAAATCGTCCACCCACCGCGTCAGCCTGGCCACGGCAGCGGCCGCACCCACTGCACCGTCTGCATCGTTCATCGAAGAAGCACCCACCGATCCATGTTCCATCCGGCACCAGCGGCCGTCGGGTTGGGCACCACGTCCTGCATGCCGTCACTGACGACGGTCGTACGCGGCTCGTTGTACAGGGGAAGCGACGGCATGTCGTTCCACAGGATGTTCTCGCCCTCGGTGGCCAGCGCCAGAATGCGCTCGGGATCGTCGGTCACCGCCAATTGATCGACGATGGAATCGATCCTGCCGTTGCTGTATCCGCCGACGTTCAGACCGATTCCAGTGCGCAGCGAATACCGTGCGGTCACCGCGGCAGCCGAACCCGACGGTCCAGGAAGCGATCCGCTGCTACCCAGGACGGCATCGACCGCCCCGGCCCGCAGGGCGGACGGTGTGAAGTCCGGCGAGCTCGCATCCTCGACGGTGATGCCCGCGGCGGCACAATCGGCGGCCATGCGGCTCACCACCTGGGCGCGCCGCGCGTCCGGTCCCCGGTAGCCGACACGAACGGTCATTGCATTCTCGCCTGCGGCCTCGAGCTCTCGGCCGGCCTGGTCCAGGTCCGAGCGCTGGTAGCGATCACCCACCACCGCCGCGACCGACGGGTACACCAGCGTGTCGGGCTGGACGAGTCGAGAGTCGACGACACCCGAGCCGAGACCCGCCGCTGCCGCCTCGGAACCGGGGTGACCCAGTGTGTCGAACAGATCCGATCTCGGGATGCATGCGGCCACTGCTCGACGTGCACTCGCCTGGCCCAGCACCCCCTGGGTCGAAAACGTCAACTGCTCGACGCCTCGCGACGGTTCCTCGGTGGTGGTGAAACCCTCGGTGGTCCCGAGATCGACGGCACCGGCACCGTGGTCGACCACGTCCAGCGAGCCGTCCGCGGACTTCGCCGCCAGGTCGGTGCCCTTGGGCCAGACGACCACCTGTTCGGTCTGAGGCGGGTTTCCCCACCAGGCGTCGTTCGCCACGAGCACGAGACCGTCCTCGGCGGAGTAGGACTCGACCCGGTACGGGCCGGCCGAGGGCAGCAGCGAGAGGTCGATCGAACCCGGTGTCAGGTTCCATCCGGTGTTCCAGAAGTCGGCGATGCGGCGCACCACGTCGTCGTCCTCGGCCAGGATGGGATCGACGACGTTCTGCACGCCTGCGGCCCGGGCCGCGACATGCGCCGGTAGCAGATCGGTGGCGCCGAACAGGGCTCGCCAGTTCTGGTAGCTGCGGCCGGATGCGAAGACGACGGTGGCTTCCTTGGCCCCCGGAACGCAATCGATGCGCTCGATGTCGGAGTACCCGGCCGTCGACGCCGCGTCGAACATGGGGCCGTCGGTGGCGAACCTTCCGCTGTTCGCCGCCCAGGCCAACACCAGGTCGTCGCAGGCCATCGGCACACCGTCCGAGTACGTCGCGGCCGGGGCGATGGCGTACTGCACGGTCAGAGTGTCACCGGGTACCACCGATACTGTTCCGATGTCGTTGTCCGACAACGCGTCTCCCTCGGGCCCGAGGTAGCTGAAGCCCACCTGCACCCGGGTGAACGCCTGCCGGGCTCCCGACGCCGCGCCGTCGACGGTTCTGGCGTTGTACGTGTTCACCACGTTGTCGAACGAGTAGCCGATCGAGGGCACCTTGTCCTCGGGCGACGAACACGCCGTGATGGACACCGCGCCGACACTCGCTGCCACCAGTGCCGCGATCCACCGTCGTTTCACGTGCACTCTCCGTCCCTGTCGAAGGTGGTCTACCGACGCTTCTTGTTTCGTTTCCCGGTGGGGCGGTTGCCCGGCTGGGGAGCAGAAGACTTCGGAGTTGCCACGCCGACAGCCACCGGCTCCGGAGCGAGACCGGCCGCGCGAGCTGCCGCCTCGGCGCGCTTGGAGTGGACCTTGCGGGTGTGGACTGCGACGGGGCCCCACTTCTCCTTGAGCGTCACCAGCAACGGAGTGGCGAAGAAGATCGACGAGTAGGCACCGACGATCATGCCGACCAGCTGTACCAGCGCCAGATCCTTGAGCGTGCCCACTCCGAGTAGCCACACCGCGATGATCATCAGTGCGATCACCGGGAGAACACCGATCACGGTGGTGTTGATCGAGCGCATCAGGGTCTGGTTGACGGCCAGGTTCGCCTGTTCGGCGTAGGTCTTGCGATGCAGGTTGAGGATGCCCCGGGTGTTCTCCTCGACCTTGTCGAACACCACCACGGAGTCGTACAGGGAGAAGCCGAGGATCGTCAGCAGACCGATGACCGTCGCAGGCGTCACCTCGAATCCGACGAGCGAGTACACACCTGCGGTCACCAGAAGGTCGAAGGCCAGGGCAGCCAGAGCCGCCAACGCCATGTCTCGCTCGTATCGGACCGCGATGTAGATACTGACTATGACCAGGAAGACCACGAGTGCGATCAGGGCCTTCTGGGTGATCTGACTGCCCCAGGTCTCACTGACGTCGGACACGCTGATGGCATTCGGGGTAGCGGTACCCGAGTTGTCCTGCGGCTGGAAGGCCTCGAACAACGCCTGGCGAAGGGTGTCCACTTCGGCGGGGTCGAGAGCTTCGGAGCGAATCTGCACCGTCGCTGCGGCACCCGAACCGACGGTCTGTACCGACACCGGCGGCATGCCGAGCGAGTCGTCGTAGACGGTTTCGACCTGCTCGGTGGAGATGTTGTCGGCGGCGGGCAGCGCGATCCGGGTTCCGCCCTCGAAATCGATACCGAGTGTGAAGCCGCGGACGAGGAAGCTCAGCAGGCACACCAGCACGATGACGCCGGTGAGGATGTAGTAGAACCGGCGACGACCGACTATGTCGAAGGCACCGGTGCCGGTGTACAACCTGGAAAACCAGCTGTGCTTGGGCTGGGTGGATTGATCGACGCCCGAATCGTCGAGGGGGGATGGGGTCGACGTGGTCGTGTCCGACATGTCATGCCTCCTTCGACGGCGCAGTGCCGGTCTTGACGGCGAGTGCCTTGTTGGCGGCGCGCTTGCGTTCGAGCGCGATCTGCTGGACTGCACCGAGGCCGTTGACCGACGGCTTGGACCAGTACGTGGATTTCGACGCCAGGTACACCAGCGGCCAGGTCACCAGCACCACGACGATGATGTCCAGGATCGTCGTCAGTCCGAGCGTGAACGCGAAGCCGCGGACCTGACCCACGGCCAACACGTACAACACCGCAGCAGCGATGAAGCTGACCGCGTTGCCGGACAGGATCGTCTTGCGTGCGCGAGCCCAGCCGCGAGGAACCGCCGACCGGAAGCTGCGACCCTCCCGGATCTCGTCCTTGATGCGTTCGAAGAACACCACGAACGAGTCCGCGGTCATACCGATACCGATGATCAGGCCTGCGATGCCTGCCAGGTCCAGCGTGAAGCTGATCCATCTGCCCAACAGAACGATGATTCCGTAGACGACTAGACCGGCCAGCGCCAACGACAGCGCGGTGAGCAGTCCGAGGGCACGGTAGTAGAGCAGGCAGTAGACCAACACCAGCGCCAGTCCGATGGCACCTGCGAGCAGTCCGGCTTCGAGCGAGGCCAATCCCAGTGTGGCCGAAACAGTTTCGGCTTCGGAGGACACGAAGGACAGCGGTAGTGAGCCGTACTTGAGCGTGTTGGCCAGCTCCGAGGAGGTCTGGGCATTGAAGTTTCCGGTGATCGAGGTGGCGCTACCGGCTGGGGTGGCCCCCTGGATGACCGGCGCACTGATCACCTTGGAGTCCAATACGAACGCAGCCTGCTTCTGCAGGTTGGCCGCGGTGAACTGAGCCCAGGTGTTCGAGCCCTCCGTGTCGAACGTCAGGCTCACCTGGAACTGTGCCTGCTGACTGTCGAACCCGGAGGTCGCGTCGGATATCTGCTGACCGTCGATGATCGTCGGACCGAGTAGATAGACGGCCGTTCCATCGGTCGAGCATGCGACGAGGGGAAGAGCGGGATCGTCGTTGCCTGCGAGCGGGTCGGCGGCGTTGCAGTCGAGGGACTGCATCGCGAGTTGTTGGACCTGCTGGTCCTCGCTCTGCCGCAGTGCCTTCGCGTCGGCGATCTCCTGGGCGGCACGATCGGCGTCGGACAGCGAAGCGTCGGTGGCGGGGTCCTCGGCCGGTGCGTCGGTGGCCGGTGCCTCGCTAGCGGGTGCATCAGTAGCGGGGGCGGGAGTCGGATCGACCGTCGTCGGATCCTGCGCCGGGAACACACGTTGCTGCGGAGTGGCCGGATCTGCGGGTGCAGCCGGGTCCGCCGAAGCAGCCGGGTCTGCAGGTGCCGCAGGATCGACCGGCGCGGCCGGGTCGACCGGGGTCTGCTGCGTGCCTGCACCCTCGCCCGTCGACGGAGCAACGGATCCGATCACGGGACGGATGAACAGTCGCGCGGTCTGCCCGAGGGTGCGCGCCTGGGAGCTGTCGTCGCCGGGCACCGTGATGACGAGGTTGTCGCCGTCGATGACCACCTCGGAGCCGGAGACACCGAGACCGTTGACGCGGGTCTCGATGATCTGCTGCGCCTGCTGCAAGCTGTCCTGCGTCGGTGCGTTGCCGTCGGGGGTCCGCGCGGTGAGTGTCACGCGCGTGCCGCCCTGCAGGTCGATTCCCAACTTCGGCGAGGGGTCTTTGTCTCCGGTGAAGAAGACCATGGCGTACACCGCTGCCATCAGCACCGCGAAAACGGCGAGATAGCGGGCGGGTTGCACCGGTCCGCTGGAAGGTGCCACGGTGTGTGTTTCTCCTCTGAGGCGATGGAAAATGTCGGTTCCTGCAGGGCCTGGCGGCCCGCTGTGTCAGCGGTGAGCGGTGCGATTGTGCACCACATCGGTCACCGCAGAGAAAACCGCTGCCGGATACTGTCTCCGACAGCGGTCGTCGATCACATCGAGCTCACTCTTTTTCGAGCCTCTTCGCCGTCTGCTCGACGGTCTCGTCCGGCCGGGCCGCGTCTGTCTTGCTCAGCGACGGTCCCGCGGTGTTGTTCGAGCCGAGGGCCGCGATGTCCGCCTCGGTGGTGGCGTCGATGTCGGTGTCGTCGAACTCGGAATCGTCGGGCAGCACCTCACGCACGACTGCGCGCGACCACGTGGTGATGACGCCGTCGGCGATCTCGAGGTCGATCGTGTCGTCCTCGACCAGGACGACGCGGGCGTACAGACCGGCGGTGGTGACGACCTCGTCGCCGATCTTCAGCGAGTCCTGCATTTCCGTGGTCTTGGCCAACACCTTCTTCTGTCGACGCGCATTGAGAAACAGCGGTACCAGAAGGGCCACGATCAGCAGCGGAAACAGCAAATCCATCGGAAGGTCAGTCCTCGAAGTCGGGTTCGATATACGTCATTGTCTCGTGCGAGAACGCCGCCGGTGCGGGCCTCGCAGTGGGTGGAATTTCGGTCCGATCCTCGGAGGTCCAGCAGGGATTATTCGAGTGAATCGGGCACAACAGGACACGAACGGACCGGACCGGTTCCAGGTAATGGCACACTGGGTAGCTGCGAGGCCCGCACCGGCGGCGTTCTCGCACGAGACAATGACGTATATCGAACCCGACTTCGAGGACTGACCTTCCGATGGATTTGCTGTTTCCGCTG